>NZ_JBDNGN010000077.1:0-6480 GCF_041689225.1 Hyphomonas sp.
CTTTGTCTTTGTCTTTGTCTTTGTCTTTGTCGTTGTCTTTGTCTTTGTCTTTGTCTTTGTCTTTGTCTTTGTCTTTGTCTTTGTCTTTGTCTTTGTCTTTGTCTTTGTCTTTGTCTTTGGTGCAGACGGTTTCGGTAATCGTCTTTGAAGCCGTGTAGGTGCGGACGTTGTTCTTATTGGTGACGGCTTTGAAATAGCTGCCGGCGTTGACCATCGTGTCATAGCTCGTCATTGCGAGGCGCACATCGTCCGACTTGGCGGTATCATACGCGGCTGGCAGCAATGTATCGACAGCCTCCAGGGCAGCGACCTTCAGGTCGGCCATCTTGCCGCTGTTACCCATCGAACCGGAGACGTCGAACACGAACGCGATCTCGACCTTGCCGATGCCGTAGGTCGAGCCGGAACTAACGCGAAAATCCATTGTCCGCTGCCCAAACAGGTTCGACAGAGTCGTTGGCTGCGAGCAGAAGATCGACGCATTGATGTCCTGGGAATCATCCTCGTATTCGAGGGCGATTCCTGCGCAGTCGAGCGAGGTGCTTTGCTGTTTCAACAAGGCCTTCACATAGGTATTGACGTCCTTGGCGACTTCCGCGCGGCTTGCGCCTTCCTGCATAGCGCGCGCACCGAAGATCACGGCGCTGTCGACGACTGCCTGGACCTTGTTCTTCTGAGTCAGCGTCATCTGCGTGTCGACGGCGACCCCGGCGATTGACAGGATCGGAATAACGGACAGCGCAAAGATGATTGCGACATTGCCGCGCGTTTCCGCGCGCCAGCGATTGGCCAGGCCTTTGACAAGATTTTTCATCGTGTTGTACCTTCCCCCTCTGGATTGGTCGTAGATACAGACACCGTGTATTTCATAAGATTCATTCAATTTGGTTTGAGCATGCGCGGAAAATTGGTCACGGCGGACAAGTTTGTGTTAATGGTTCTGGCCAACGAATCGCGCGAACGAGGCCCGCATGAGACAGTATCTTGACCTCCTGTCAGACATTTTGAAGCATGGTTCCGAACGGGCAGATCGCACTGGAACCGGCACAAAGGCCGTGTTCGGCCGCCAGATACGCTTTGATCTGGCTGACGGTTTCCCGATGGTCACGACCAAGAAACTCCACCTGCGCTCGATCATCATCGAGCTGCTCTGGTTTCTCAAGGGCGACACGAATATCCGCTACCTCAAGGATAATGGCGTATCGATCTGGGATGACTGGGCCGACGAGAACGGCGATCTCGGGCCCGTCTATGGTAAACAATGGCGCAGCTGGGCGGCGCCGGACGGCCGCGTAATCGACCAGATCCAGTGGGTTCTGGATGAAATCCGCACCAATCCGAACTCCCGCCGCCTCATCGTCTCGGCCTGGAATCCGGCCGATGTGAATGACATGGCCCTGCCGCCCTGCCATTGCCTGTTCCAGTTCAATGTCATGGACGGCAAGCTCAACTGCCAGCTTTACCAGCGTTCCGCCGACATCTTCCTCGGCGTGCCGTTCAACATCGCGTCCTATGCCTTGTTAACGCTGATGATGGCGCGCGCGACCGGCCTCAAGGCCGGCGAATTCGTCCACACGTTCGGCGATGCCCATCTCTATATGAACCATATCGATCAGGCGCAGCTGCAACTGACCCGAGAGCCTCGCCCTCTGCCGACGATCACCCTCAATCCCGACAAAACCGACCTGTTCGGCTGGGAGTACGAGGACTTCAAGGTCGAGAATTATACGCCCCATGCACATATCAAGGCGCCGGTGGCGGTCTAGCCCCGCTAGAACAGGAAACGGACGCCCGCGCGGATATTGCGTCCGGGCATCGGCACGCTGTCCTTCAGGACAGACGTCGCCGCGCGCACTTCCGCGTCACCGATATTGCGCGCCTCTATGAACAATTTGGTGCCCTCGCGGCCTGCCCCATAGCGCGCAATGTCAAGATCGGCATGCAGGTCTGCAGTGACATAGCCATCGGTCGGCAACAGGCCCGCGCCGGACGAATCCTGATCGCCTGCCCAGGTCAGCTTCGCGCCCAGTGCAAGAGCCCCCCAGTCGGCTTCTGCCCCGGCATTCAGCGTCACTGGCGGCACATAGGGCACGTCGCTGCCATCGTCGAATTCGGCGTTGACGAGATCAAGCCCCGCGTCGAATTTCCAGTCGGCCTTGAGCGGGCCGCCCAGCAATTGGTATTCGGCGAAGGCCTCGCCGCCTGTGAACTGCGCGTCCTGCTGGCGAAATACGAAGACCGGCAGGTCGTCGCGTTCCGCGCCTGTGGCCGCCAGATAGATGAAGTCGGAGAAATCAGTCAGGAACAGGTTCACCCCGAACCTCATTGTGTCGTTGTCCCAGCGCGCCGTGCCTTCCAGGTTCAGGCCGCGCTCCTTGCCAAGCGTCCTGTCGCCCACCTCGTATTGTTCCGTGGCAAGATGTGGCCCATCGGCAAACAGCTCACTCTGGTTCGGCGCCCGCTCGGCCCAAGAGGCCTGTGCCCCAAGGAACCATCCCGACGCCCAGTGTTGGTGAATGCCCGCCGACCCGCTGAACAGGTCGAAACTCACCTTGCCCGCGCTCTCATTGTCGAGATCGACCTGCTCCGCGCGGATACCGCCCTCGATGCCGAGGCCGCTGTCAAAGTCGTGGGTTTCATACAGGAAAACGCCGAGGCTTGTCGTATCGGTCGGCGTGATGAAGGCCTCGTCTCCAATTGCGTCGAGCGAACTGTCGGCATACTGCAAGCCCACCTCGCCTTCCAGCGGGCCCAGCACGTGCCCCGCCTCGATACGCCCTTCAAAGCCATTAGTCTTGAAGATGGTGCCCGGCTCGTCGGGGGCCTCGAACTCAGTATGTTCATAGTCTGCGACCGACCCGGAGGCGATGATCTTGGTGAGGAAACCATTGTCCACATTCAGGCCGCCACGAATATCGTAACGCGTCTGCGTGAGATCGATAAAAGCAGTCTCTTCCAGCGGCAGGCCGTATTGCGAACTCTGTTGGCGCACTGCGCCGCCAAGGAATCCCTTGTCGCCGATCCATGACAGGCCGCCGGCCACGGAATTGGTCTGCACGAACGAGTTCGGCAATTCACCGTCAGGCCCGGCCGGGTTGCCGGTCTCAGCCCGCAGTCGGTCCGACTGGGCTGGCACAGGGATATCATAATTGCCGAAATCACGCGTCGAGGCCGTCAGCGTTACCACGATAGGCCCATTGACCGCCTGGACCCGCGCGCCGCCCTCGGTACCCTCATTGACACTGTTGGTCGCACCATAGGCTTCACCGGCAAACGGACGCTTCGGCAGGTCTTCCATGATCAGGCCGTCTATTACGTTCACCACGCCGCCAATCGCCTGCCCGCCATAGACCAGGGCGGCCGGACCGCGCAGGATTTCGACCTTTTGCGCATCAATGCCGTCAGCGGCCACCTGGTGATCCGGGCTGGCGGCCGACACGTCGATCACGCCGATACCGTTGGTCAGCACTTGCACGCGTTCGGCGCCGAGGCCGCGCAGAACGGGTCGGCTTGCCCCCTGTCCGAAGGAGGTCGAGGCCACGCCCGGCTGGCGGTCCAGCGTATCGCCCAAGGTAGAGGCGAGCGCTTCGACAATTTCCTTGCGGTCGAGCGCAGCCACATTGCTGACCAGTTCGCCAGCTGTCCGTTGTGGCCCGGGCAAGGTGACGATGACCGTCTGTTCTATGCGGACTTCGTCCTCGGCTTGATCCTGGGCGTGGGCCATTCCGGCAATAAGCGGCGCGACCGCCACGGCAGCGAGGAGAAATTTCATGGGAGGAAACCTATTAATGTGATAAGATAACGTACGGTTCTTTTACCGCTCGCCCACCACCTGTCAATTGCCCAAAACGCCGAATTGACGCAAATTCCGTCCCCGACAGCACACAGTCGTCATGTCCTGGGAGGGAACACCATGAAAATTTTCGCCGCCGAGCTTGTCGGCACGCTTACCCTGATCCTGTTTGGTTGTGGCGCCGCCGTCCTTGCCGGAGAGCATGTCGGACAACTTGGAATCGCTTTCGCCTTTGGCCTCGCCATCGTGGCCATGGCCTATGGCATCGGTCCGATATCGGGGTGTCACGTCAACCCGGCCGTCAGCTTCGGCGCCTTTGTTGCCGGGCGCATGGACGGCAAGACCATGCTGACCTATTGGTTCGCCCAATTCATCGGGGCCACGATTGGCGCCGGCATTCTCTTCCTGATTGCCAGCGGCAAGGCAGACTATGATGTCGCCATCAACGGGCTTGGCCAGAACGGCTGGGGTCCGGGCTATCTCGGCGAATACACCCTGGCCGCCGCGATCGTCTTCGAGATCGTCGCGACCTTCCTGTTCCTCGTCGTGATCCTCGGCTCAACGCAGGCCGGCGCCCCGACTGCCATGGCGGGCCTGTCGATCGGCCTGACTCTGACCGCGATCCATATCGTCGGCATCCAGGTGACGGGCGTATCGGTCAATCCGGCGCGCAGTTTCGGTCCGGCGCTATTTTCCGGCGGACAGGCCATGTCGCAACTCTGGCTGTTCCTCGTCGCGCCTCTGGTTGGCGCAGGCCTTGCCGGCATGAAGTGCCGGATAGGCCTTCTCGACCAAGACGCCGCCTAGTGGTTCAGGCCTCGGCCGGGTCAACCAGGCCGAGGTCTTCCCGCCGCCGCATGATCATCGATACCGCGACGGCGCCCACCATCTTACCAATCACGAACACGACCCAATTGGCGACATGTAGCGAATTGCCAGGCTCGGCCCCGAACTCGATCTGCTTGGCGAGGTCGGCGCCGTACAGGAACACGGTCGTGTCCACCGGCGCCGCCAGCGCGCTCGACAACAGGATCCGCGTCGACAGCCGATACTTCGTGAACGTGAACATCAGCCAGTCGACGCCTTCGGAAATCGCGAAGGCAATACCGCTCGCCAGCGCAATGACCGGCCAAGCATAATAAAACGACCAGGCCACGGCCATCGCCATGACCGCCAGCACGCGGTGGCCCATCTCGCGTTGTACGAAATCGCGGATCACGAACACCATGCCGGTCACCACCGTCATCGGGTGCAGTGAAATACCCTGAGTCCAGGTCGCGCTTTTCTCGACAATCTGGAATTCCGGAATCACGCCGAACGACCAGTTCAGGAAAGGTATCAAAGCGACATACATCAAGGCCCATGCGCGGCCCTTGAGCATGTAGATCGCGGTGAATGTCAGGGCTAACGCAACTACGACCTGTATGAACTGACCGGGATTACCGTTGGTAATGATTGAAATAAATGAATTGATCACGCTTGAGCCCCATGCTGCGGTTCGTCACGCATAGCTGACAAATCCGGTTGCTTCGACCCAAAAATAACTGTTCCACATGCTTAACAAAGCAAGGCAGAAAACACCTAGCATTCACGACCGTCCAGAAGGGCCACGCCCCCGATTATGTATAATGATGTGAAACTCAGCCTGATTGTTGCCCGTGGCAGCAACAACGTCATCGGAGTCGCCGGGCAATTGCCGTGGCGCCTGAAGAGCGACCTGATGTTTTTCAAGACAGTCACGCGCGGCAACCCGATCATCATGGGCCGCAAGACCTGGGAAAGCCTGCCACGGCGCCCGCTGCCCGACCGCGAGAATATCGTCATGACCCGCGACTGGACCTATGACGCGCCCGGCGCGCGCGTCTATTCAAGTTTTTCACCAGCCGTGAACGCGGCCAAGGCCATCGCAGCCCGCGAAGGCAAGCGCGAAGTCTTCGTGATCGGCGGCGAAGCGATCTACAAGCTCGCCCTGCCACTGGCCGACCGGGTCTATGTCACCGATGTCGATGCGGCTCCGGACGGCGACGCCCATTTCCCGGTGCTCGCCGAAACTGAGTGGCTCGAAAAGACAACCGAGCATTTCGAGATCAGCGATGGCAATGATCACGCCTTCACCATCCGCCGGCTCGAACGGGTCCCGGCCATCAGTTTGGTCCGCACCGACGCCTGATACGCGCCGCCCCCTTCCCAAACCCTCACCCCACCGGTCCACTCCCCTCGGGGAACCCGTTGCCGCACCCCTGCGCCGCCCCTAATGTGCCTCCAAAACAAGGAGGAATGCGCATGGATTTCGAACTCTTGGCCAGCGGACTCGGCTTTCCCGAAGGTCCCGTCGTCATGTCCGACGGCAGCATTATTATCGTCGAAATCCAGAAGGGCGTTATCTCTCGTCACTGGGGTGGCGGAAAATCCGAAGTCGTCGCGACCCCCGGCGGCGGCCCCAACGGCCTCGCCATCGGCCCCGACGGCGCTCTCTGGTGCTGCAACAATGGCGGGTTCCTCTATCACGAAGTCGAGGGGCTCCTGATCCCCGGCAATTGCCCGGAAGACTATTCCGGCGGGCGGATCGAACGCATCGATCTGGCGACAGGCAAGGTCGAACGCGTACTCGACACGGTGGATGGCAATCCGCTGAAAGGCCCGAATGACCTCGTTTTCGACAATGCCGGGAACCTCTATTTCACCGA
>NZ_JBDNGN010000078.1:0-18177 GCF_041689225.1 Hyphomonas sp.
CATTTCCCGCATCTGCGTCCTCGATCAGGTCTCCGACCCCCACAATCTCGGCGCCATCTACCGGTCCGCCGCCGCCTTCGGCTTTAACGGCATTGTCCTTCAAACCCGGCATGCACCACCAATTACCGGCGTGGTTGCCAAAGCGGCCGTGGGCGCCATTGAAACCGTGGCCGAGGCCCGCGTTGTCAACATTGCCCGCGCGCTCGAACAGCTCGCCGACGCTGGCTATCACACGGTTGGCCTCGACGGCGGAGGCCCGCGTATCCTCGCCGACGCTGTCGCCGGCGCGCCGAAAATCGCCATCGTGATGGGCGCCGAAGGCTCGGGCCTGCGCCCCGCCGTCGCCAAGGCCTGCGCCGAACTGGCGCGCATCCCGATGACCGAGGTCATGGAAAGCCTGAACGTGTCCAATGCTGCCGCAATTGCGTTCTACGAAGCCAGTCGGGAAGGTTTCCCACCGCGCTGAACCTCTGCTAGGGTTCACGCGAGGAATCGCCAGACGGGAGCACCTGCGATGCTAAGATTTATCTCCATTCTTCTCGTTCTGGCAGGCTTGGCGGTGGCCGGCATCGGCGGTGCCGCCCTGCTCGAAGAATATCGTCCCCACGAGACGGCGGCCATGGAATCCATGCCAGCACCGGTCGAGGCCATGCCCGCGCCTGAGGCCACAATGGAGATGCCACCAGAACCTGCCGCGATGGAAGCCGCTTCGCCACCAGAGGCAGTCATGTCCGCCCCGACTCCCGAAAGCCGGGCTATGATGCGAACGCGCTCGCTCTCCAGCGGTTCTGGCACCGACGACATGGCCTCTGCCGAAGACGGCCTGGACACCGCTGAAAACTTCTCCATAGAAGCGGCTGGCGATTTTGACGCCCTAACGGATGCGCTCGCCGAAACAGCAGGCGTGGCAGCCAATCAAAGGAGACAATCGCATGCCGAAGCGTTCATGGAATCCCTGCAGACGGTTCCTGTTGCGCACGAGACGCCGAAATCGGCCGAATACAAGCGCGCTTTCGACGTCACGCTCGCCATTGATGCGACAGGCGATGACACGGCCGTCGACGCCCTGCCCGGGCGCGGCAATATCGTGACAGGCGAAGCTCAGGTCTCCGACCGCGTCGAAGCCCGCGTCAGCGGCGCCAATTTCGAAATCGTTCCGATGTCGCCCGGCGTGCAGTCGCTGTCACCATTGACTGAAAATGTCTGGCGCTGGTCAGTCATGCCACTATCGGCTGGCGACCACGACCTCGTGTTCGAAATCTATGCCATCGACCAGGACTCGGTTGTGCCGTTGCGCACATTCCGTGACACGGTCACGGTCCAGGTCTCCGGTATCAACCGCGCCATTGCCTTTGCCGATCAGGCCAATCCGCTGTTCGTTCTGTTGGGCGGGCTCGGGTCTGCCATTGCCGGCCTTCTGGGCGCGGTGAAGTTCTTCGGGCGGCGCTAAGGCAGCATCCCGACCCATTCAGCAATTCCCGCTCAGGCATTGCTGCAGGTCTGTCGCACAAGCGCGTGCATGCCGCTCCTGCCCGTCCGTCATGTCATCGCGCACGCGCGTGATAGCCAGCTTGCCTTCGCGTTCCCAGGCGACCGTGTAGAGCCCGCCAATGCTGCGCGCCTTGAGGCAGGCTGCGGCGGCATGATGGCATTCCTCGTCTGACCGGATCCGGCAGACGGGCGGCGGGGAAATCACGTTGTGGCTGGGCGCAGCCCCATGCGTGTTGACCGGTGCATGCGCTGGCTCGACGACGGACGCTGCAGGCTTGCCGGGGTCCAGCAGCTGTTCCATGGCGCTGGCAGCAGGTTGCGCCGAGGCTGGAGCCATGGCCACGGCGACACTGGCCGCCATCGCCATGAGCGTCGCTATCGCATCAATCTGCATCTACACATGCCCCTCTACCGGCCCTTTATTGATACGACATATCAGTGGCTTATGCCACATATGACGGGTAACCTGACGGTGAAACCTGCAGTCTGCCTTGCCAATATGCAGGCCTCGTCTGCTTTGACTTCGCAATCAAAGGCGTCTTTGCGGTGAACAGATGACTAATGCCAACCCAACCCCGTTGACACTCGCTGCCGTGCAGGACTTCCTGCGGGCACAATCGACACGCATTGCCGTCGATCCGATGACCAATTCGGTCTTCGCACTAGCCCAGTCCCTTTTCCAGGATGTCGAAGCCGGCAAGGCCAGCGTCGCCGAGCTGGCAAAATTTGCGGGCGACCTTCACCTCACCATGATCGAGGAACGCGCAGACCGTTTCCGCGAACATCATTATGACGCCGCTCCCAAGGCAGGTTGGTCGCTGGTGCGCGCCGCGCTCGACGCTCTCGCCCGCAAGGGATTCGAGGCCTTCAAGACCGGCATCGAGCAGAATACTGGCGGCATCATCTTCACGGCCCACCCGACTTTCGCGCTCTCACGTGCGCTCCGGCAGGCGTTTACCGCGCACGTTACCCGGCCCAACAAATCCAGCCGCGCCACACTCCTCAAGCATATCCGAGAGGACGGTCGGCCCTGGAACAAGTCGATCAATCTGGTTGGGGAGCATGACGAGGTCCAGGACGCGCTGCTCAATGCGGCCGGCGCGCAACAGGCCTATGCCGCGCTGGTTCTGGACGTGGCCCGCAAAGCCTTTCCCGATGACTGGCGTGGCCTGCGGCCTTACCTCCCGACGCTTGCCAGCTGGGTCGGCTATGACCTTGACGGGCGGACCGACATTCACTGGTCCCAGTCCCTGACTTTCCGCCTGCGAGAGAAAGCCGCCCAGCTCGCCCGCTATGCTGATCGGCTGGAAGCCATGTCCGGCGCCAGCAAGGTCGCCGTACTTGCCCGCCTGACAGTGCGCCTGCGTGGCGCAGCCGGGGATGCCGAATCCGATGCGGCGCGCTTCGCCGAGGACCTGACCGATCCGGAAAACCTGGTCCAGGCCGCCAACGCCCTCACGTCTCACAGCAAGCGCATGATCCTCGATGCAACCGAAATCACCACGGTTCTGGATGACGCGATCCCTGCCGTTGATGACGGCCTGGCCGCCGCGCTGATCGCCTTCCGCGCTGAAGTGGAGTCGCTCCAGCTTGGCACCGCGCGCATCCACCTTCGGGTCAACGCCGCGCAGGTACGCACGGTTATCAATCGCGACCTCGGCCTTGAAACCGAAGATCGCGAACTTGGCCGCCTGGCGCTTGCTCAGCTGTCCCAGAAGGCGCGCCAGTCCAAACCGGTCCAGGTCAATTTCGCCGACCTCTTCCTCGAACAATCGACCGCTCGGCGCCAGTTCATGATGTGCGCGCAAATCCTCAAGCACATCGACTCCGGCTCGGTCATCCGTTTCCTCATCGCCGAGAGCGAGAACCCCGCCACCGTGATGGGCGCGCTCTACCTCGCCCGCCAATATGGCGTCGCCGAGAAGCTCGACATCTCGCCCCTGTTCGAAACGCCGGAAGCCCTCGAGACTGGTGGCCGCTTCATCGAACGCCTGCTCGAAGAGCCCGAATTCCTGCGTTACGTGAAGGAACGCGGCTATCTGTCGATCCAGCTCGGGTTCTCGGATGCCGGCCGCTTCATCGGCCAAGTCGCCGCCGACATGGCGATCGAGCGGATACACAATCTCATCGCCCGGGCCCTTGCTGCGAAGACCGACGATGTCGCCCTGCTGATCTTCAATACACACGGCGAGTCCATGGGCCGCGGCGCGTGGCCCGGCAGTTTCGGTCAGCGCTTCGACCATGTCCTGACGCCTTGGACCCGCAATGGCGCCCGCACGCGCAACCTGCGCCTCATGCATGAGGTCAGTTTTCAAGGCGGCGACGGCTTCCTTCATTTCGCCAGCCTTCCAATTGCCGAGACGACCTATGCCGCTTGGTGCCACCGGGCCCTGTCCGACCCACCGGACACATCGAAAGACCCGTTTTATACGCGCACAGACCTTGTCTGGGATTTTTACCGTGCGCTGCGCGCCTGGCACGAGCGCCTGTTCGTCAATGCCGATTACGGCCGCCTGCTGGGCGACTTTTCCGCCGGCCTCGTGGTCAAGGCCGGTTCGCGCCAGAAGCGCCGCACCGGCGGCCCCACCGGCCCCCGCGCCCTGCGCGCCATCTCGCACAACGCGACGCTGCAGCAGCTCGGCATTCCCGCCAACACGGCGTCCGGCATTGGCTCGTCGCTACAGCGCGAGAATGATCGCCTCATCGAATTGATCAATGCCAGTCCCCGCATGCACGGCCTGATCCTGCTCGCGCTCAGGGCCCGCGTGGTCACCAGCCTGCCTGCCCTGCGCGCCTATGCCAACGTGTTCGACCCGAGCGTCTGGATCGCCCATGCGCGCCTCGCCGAGCCTGACAAGGCCGCCGCCTATCGCAGCGTCTATTATGGCCTGCGCGACGATGAGACCGCCGTCTCGATCAACCGGATCGCCAATTTCCTGTCGATCGATCTTGGCCGCTTCGACCGACTCCTCGCCCGGCTTGACGATGCCCCGTCTGCCGAGGAACGGCACGAAGGCCGACTCGACCTGCACGCCCTGCACGCCATCCGCCAGGCACTGATGATGCGCGCCTTCACCCTTGTCGGTCGGCTGCCCCGTATTTCCCAGCGTCACGACACCGACGCGCGCGATCTCCTGCGCATGGTGCTCGACATGCGTATCGCCGAGACCGTCGATCTGCTTGTCGAAATCTTCCCCCGCGCAAGCGACGAGGAAACGCCGTTCAAGGCGCTTACCGAATCCGGCAGCGAGACCAAATCCGCCGCCAGCTATGGTTATGACAGCATTCACCGCGACATTATCGGACCGCTGGACGAGATCGACCGCGCCCTGCATGGCATCAGCCTGGCGATCACGCACGCCTATGGGGCCTTCGGCTAGGCCGATTTCTTAAACTCCTGTAATTGTCAGGCGCCTTGCGACGGACAGGGCACCGGTTCTCGTTGAACGACTGTCGATCAACCCCGGAGAACCACCATGAAAACGTCATTCGCCCTGAAAGCCGCAAGCCTCTCCCTGCTTGCCATCGGCCTTGCCGGAGCCGCCTCTGCCGGAGAATGGCAGCTTGATCCGCGTCGGTGCCCGGATCTCGTCGAAGATCGGCTCGACCAACGCATCACCACATCCAGGGCCGACGCGAGGGAAGACCTGAGAGACATGCGGCAGGTGAGCTGCCCAGTCTCAGCCTGGACCTACATTCCGGCCAAAGGCGAGAAGTTCGTCGACGGCCCGCGTGTCTATACAGACCCGTCGAAAGTCTACGCCGGTCGCGGCGGCTATTACCAGTTCGCTTCGCCCCATACGGGTCACGCCAAAAAGCCGGCATTGATCAAGGTCGTCGTGCGCTAAGATCGCGACCTGGACGCGCCGCTCGTTTGCCTACGAGCGGTGCGATGGTCGCCGTCACCGGCCCGCTCATTCCCTTGGGGAGCTGCGCGGCGATTCGACCGCCTCTCCCAACGTCATCCCTTCCTATGACGCTTACGTGCGCGTAAACCTTGCGGACACCATTCAACAGTGATGCGAACCGGGAGAAACCCTCATGGCTGAAGCCTATATCATTGACGCCTGCCGCACGCCGCGCGGCATCGGCAAAGTTGGAAAGGGCGCCCTCGCCCATATCCACCCACAACAACTGGCAGCCACCGTCCTGAAGGCGCTGGCCGAACGTAACAAGCTCGACACCGCCACGGTCGACGACATCATCTGGGGCACCAGCAGCCAGCGCGGCGCACAGGGCGCTGACCTTGGTCGCATGGCCGCGCTTGATGCTGGCTATGATATCAAGGCCTCCGGCGTCACGCTCGACCGTTTCTGCGGCTCGGGCATCACGTCCGTCGCACTCGCCGCAGCCCAGGTCATGTCCGGCATGGAAGACTGCGTCATCGCCGGCGGCACGGAGATGATGAGCTACACGGCGGCCACGGCCGATCCGAAAGCCCCGCCCGTCCTCGACGCAGGCAACACGCGCCTGCGCGCCTCGCACCCGCAAACCCAGCAAGGCGTCTGCGCCGACGCGATCGCCACGCTGGAAGGCATCGACCGCGAAGCCGTCGACCGTCTCGCCTTTACCAGCCAGCAGCGCGCCGCCATAGCCATCAAAGAGGGCCGTTTCGACAAGTCGCTCGTGCCCGTTTACAATGAAGACGGTTCGCTTGCGCTCGACCATGAAGAGTTCCCGCGCCCATCCACCACGATGGAAACGCTGGCTGGACTGCGCACCGTGTTCCCGGCCTATATGGACATCCCCGTGGATGATCAGGGCAACACGTATGGCAACCTTGTCACACGGAAATACCCGGAACTTGAAGGCAAGATGAACCACGTGCACCACGCCGGTAACTCGTCGGGCGTTGTTGACGGCGCCGCCGCCATCCTGCTGACTTCGAAAGAGTATGCTGACAAGCACGGCATGAAGCCCCGCGGCCGCATTGTGGCGACGGCAAACATGGGCGACTGCCCGACGCTGATGCTCAACGCACCGGTGGCGGCGGCGAAGAAAGTGCTCGCCAAGGCCGGCCTCACCAAGGACGATATCGACGTCTACGAAATCAACGAGGCCTTCTCAGTCGTTGCCGAAAAGTTCATCCGCGACCTCGATCTCGACCGCGAAAAGGTCAACATCAACGGTGGCGCCATGGCCCTCGGCCACCCGATCGGCGCCACCGGTTCGATCCTGATCGGCACAGCGCTTGACGAACTTGAGCGTTCCGGCGGCCGTTACGGCCTGATCACCATGTGCGCCGCTGGCGGCATGGCCCCGGCGATCATCATCGAACGCATCTAGTCACGCGGCGACAGCCCGGCAATCAGCCCGCTCCCGGCATCCGGGGGCGGGCTTTTTGCATGGCTCCGTCGGGCCTCCCGCCCTAGAGTGCTGAAAACCAAGGGGGACACATATGAAATCCATCATCTCGACAGCCGCGTCGCTGGGCGCACTGATGCTAGCCTCCGCCTGCGCCACCGCGCCCGAGATCGCCATCGATCCCGTAGCGGTCGACGCCGAGTTCCCGCGATCGCTCGTAGAGCTGAATTTCGAAAGCCACGGTGACCGCCTCAACGGCCACGCCTACCTTGCCGAAGGTGAAGGACCGCACCCGACCGTGGTGCTACTCCACGGTTTTCCGGGCAATGAGCGCAATCTAGACCTCGCGCAGGACCTGCGCAGCGACGGATTCAACGTCCTGTTCTTCCACTATCGCGGTGCCTGGGGCAGCCAGGGCACTTACAGCTTCACTCACGTCATCGAAGACGTCGCTTCAGCCACCGATTACCTGCGCGCCAATACCGAAACCTATCGCACCGATCCGAACAAACTGATCCTGATCGGCCATTCCATGGGCGGCTTCGCCGCGCTCGAAGCAGCTGCGAGAGACGAGCGGGTAACCTGCGTCGCCGGTATCGCACCTGCAGACCTAGGTGCGATAGCCAACGCGTTTGATGCCGATCCGGCCAGCGCCGAGGGCTTTTCTGCCTATGCTGACACGATGCAAATGCTGTCCGGGCTCACCGGCCAAAATGCCATTGCCGAGATCCTGGCCAATCGCGAAGCTTTCGATACACGATTGCTGGCATCGGAACTCGTCGGAAAATCAGTGCTGGTGATCGGCGGCGACAAGGACACGTCCGTTCCGCCGGACACCATTATTGCCCCGCTGGTCGCCGCCTATGAAGCCGAACCCGGCATCGACCTGACAGCCAAGGTTCTGTCAGGCGACCATTCCTTCTCATGGTCGCGTCAGGAACTGATCGATACAGTGCTGGACTGGGCTGGTGATTGCCGCTGAATCGCGGCAACTGGCCATGCAGCCGCATTGTAACTAGCGTCTGTTTCAAACAGAATAACACCTGACAATGGAGGGCCGGATGTACAAAGTCGATCTCACGGAATCCTATTTCCCGGCACAGAGCGGCACCGGACCTGCACCACTGACAATCGGCGCAATGCTGCGCGCCTCAGTCGCACGCGCGCCGGATTTTCCGGCCCTGAAAGCCCTCGACTATGACGGCGCCATCCTGCGCACCTGGACCTATTCCCAGCTCCTGGACGACAGCGAACGCCTCGCCCGCGCGCTCGCCAACCGCCACGCCGAAGGGGCACGGATCGCAGTCTACGCCAATAACGTGCCGGAATGGATCCTGCTCGAACTCGCATGCGGCCTCGCGGGCGTCACCCTTGTCACGGTCAATCCGGCCTACCAGAAACGCGAACTTAAATTCGTCCTCGAACAGTCCCGCGCCGAAGCGATCTATTATGTGAAGGACTTTCGGGGGAACCCGATGCAGGACATCGCCGACGCCGTCTGCGACGAGATCCCGGCGATCCGGCACCGCATCCTCCTGACCGACCACAATGCGCTGTTTATGGGCGAGACCGACGGAGCGCTACGCGATCCGAAGCCCTCCGATCCGGTGCAGATACAGTACACGTCCGGCACCACCGGCTTTCCAAAAGGCGCGCTATTGCATCATAACGGCCTCGTGCGAAACGGCGTCGATGCGATGACCCGGGCCGGCATGACTGTGGGCAAATCCTTCGTCCACAACATGCCGCTCTTCCATACGACAGGCTGCGCTATACTTGTCCTTGGCGGCCTCGGCGTCGGCGCAACCATGTTGCTCGCACCCATGTTCGATCCGGAAGTGATCGTGAAAGTGATTGATCGGGAAAAAACAGACTTCATCCTTGGTGTACCAACCATGCTGGTAGCGCTCATCGACGAAGTGCAGAAATCAGGGCGGGACGTCTCGTCAATCTCGCGCATCATGTCTGGCGGGGCGATGGTGGCCCCGGAACTGTGCAAGCAGGCACGCGCCGTACTGGGTGCGCCGATCCAGATCGTCTACGGGCAAACCGAAACATCGCCCGTCATCACGCAGGCCTGGTTCGAGGATTCCCTCGAAGACCTGACGCAGACGATCGGCCAACCCGCCGCGCATGTCGAAGTCTCGATCCGACACCCGCAAACGAACACTGTCGTGCCTGTGGGCGAACAGGGTGAAATCTGCTGCCGCGGCTATCTCGTCATGACCGACTACAATGACAATCCGGAAGCGACTGCCACCGCCATCGATTCAGAGGGATGGCTCCATACCGGCGATCTCGGGCGAATGGACACGCGCGGATATGTGCGGATCACAGGCCGCGTCAAAGAGATGATCATTCGAGGCGGCGAGAACCTCTTCCCGGTGGAAATCGAGAACGCCATGCTGGAACATGCCGCCGTTGCCGAAGTGGCCGTAGTGGGCATCCCGGACGAGAAATGGGGCGAGCAGGTCGCCTGTTTCCTGCGCAGTAAAGGCCAGACGAAAGCGGATGGTGCAGAACTGAAAGCCTTCATCCGCGAACGCCTGTCTCCCCAGAAGACGCCGGCCTACTGGATTTGGGTCGAGGAATGGCCCCTCACCGGGTCAGGCAAGATCCAGAAGTTCAAACTGCGCGAAGCCTATGAGGCGGGCGATTTCGACGGAAAGCTGGTCTGAATAAACCAGTGCCTCAGTCCTTCTGAACAATCGTGCGCAACGCTTCGGCGAGGCGGTCGGCATGGTCGGGGGTATTGTAGAGCGCCGGCGTTATGCGCACGCAGCAGCCGGCCGCAACACCGTCCCGAAGCACCGAGAAGATGTCGAACTCGGCCAGCAAGCGCTCTGCAAGCGCCTTGTTGTCCTCGGCGCTGGTCTTGCCCGCGACCCGGAACGACGTGATCCCCGCATGCATCCGGGGATCGTCCGGGGTGAGTATCTCGATCCGCTCAAGCGGCCGAACCTGGTCGACCCAGGCGTTGCGCAGGTAGGCCAGCCGCGCCGCCTTGTTCGCCGGCCCAACCTGGTCATGGAAGTCGAGCGCATCGGGAAGGCTCATCACGGCGGCAAAATTCATCGTGCCCGTATGCACCCGGCCGCCGGTGCCATCGCGTTCCCACGACTCGGCAGACATGTCCGCCGAAACCGCCTCGAGCCTGTCGCCCTTGATATACATGACGCCCACGCCGATCGGCGCTCCGATCCATTTGTGCAGGTTGAAGCCGACGAAATCGGCGCCGAGCGCCGTAACGTCAAAGTCCATCTGCCCCCAGGAATGAGCCGCATCCACGATCACATCGACTCCCCGCAGGCGCGCCGCCGCGACGATCTCCGACACCGGGATTACCAGTCCCGTCCGGTGGCTGACATGGGTCAGCAATAGAAGGCGGACATCCGGGTTCGCCACCATCGCCGCGTCATAGAAGGCGATCAGGGCGTCGTGGGTGACGGGTTCGGGAACGGAGAGGCGCACCAGTCGCCCGCCAGACTGCGCCGCTTTCCATTCCATCGCATTCTGGATCGACCCATAGTCGAGATCGGCGATCATGGCGCCATCGCCGGGCTGCAGCCGGTTATAACCTGTGATCAGTGCCTTCAGCGCCTCGGTCGCACCGCGCGTGATGGTGATCTCGCCGGCATCGGCGCCCAGGAAATCTGCCAGACGTTCATGAATCGGGCGATAGATGTCGGCATATTCACGCCGAGCGAAATAGGAGTTGCGACGGTTTACCGTCCCGGTATGGACCTGGTAGCGCTGAAGCACAGGACGCGCCATCAGGCCCCAGTTCCCGTTCTCGAGATTGATGACGCCGTCCATCACGTCATATGCTGCGGCGACCTCGCGCCAGTAGGCTTCGTCGGATGCTGTGTGCAGGGCGCCATCACTCTGGAAGGGCGCCATCGGAACCGCCTCATTGCTCGCGCATGCGGTCGCGGCAAAGCCCGCGCTGCCTGCAAGAACGGTACGTCTCGAAATTATCATGCTGTCTTCCCGCCAGAATGCCAGTCATGCGGGAATCGAACGCTCCGCCATCGGCATCGTAAGCGCTGGCCTATGACAGAAACTATCGCGAGGGACTAAAAAGTGGCGCCTGAAGCCTAGTTCGCCCGCTTTTCGTCCTCGTGGCCGCTCCAGAAGCGCTTGATGCGGCCCAGGAAGCCTTCGCTTTCCGGGTGGCAATCGGCGCCCGAGCACTCGCAGAACTCGCGCAGGATATCCTTCTGGCGGGCCGTCATGTTTTGCGGCGTCTCGACGAACATTTCGACATAGAGGTCGCCGGTCTGACCAGAGGAACGCACAGATGGCATGCCCTTGCCGCGCATGCGCAGCTTGCGACCCGTCTGAGCGCCTTCTGGAATGGCGACCTTGGCGCGGCCGCCATCAATCGTCGGAATTTCGATTTCACCGCCGAGGGCCGCCGTCGCCATGGGCACCGGGGCGCGGCAATAGAGGTTTGGTCCGTCGCGTTCGAAGATATCGTGCTCCACGACATCGACGAAGATGTAGAGGTCGCCCTTGGCGCCGCCTGCCGTGCCGCTTTCGCCTTCACCAGACAGACGGATCCGCATACCACTCTCGACGCCTGCCGGAATTTTCACCGACAGCTTGCGTTCTTCTCGGACCTGGCCAGCGCCGCCGCATTCCTTGCAGGGCTTGCGGATAACCTTGCCCTTGCCCGAACAGCGCGGGCAGGTGCGTTCCATGGTGAAAAAGCCCTGCTGGGCGCGCACACGCCCGTGGCCGTCGCACATGTCACATTTCTCGGGCGTACTGCCCTGCGCGGCGCCACTGCCTGAGCAGGGCTCACACGCCACGGCCTGGGGCACGTGAATGTCTTCATCCTTGCCGAAATAGGCTTCGGCCAGCGTGATCTCGAGATCATAGCGCAGGTCTGATCCGCGCTGCGGGCCGCCCCGGCGACGACCGCCAAAGCCGCCTGCGCCGAAGACCTGGCTGAACAGGTCCTGGAATATATCTTCAGGATTGGCACCGGCCCCGAACGGGCTGCCACCGCCACCACCATTTTCGAAGGCGGCATGGCCGTAGCGGTCATAGGCAGCGCGCTTGTCAGCGTCGCACAGGACCGCATAGGCCTCGCCGACTTCCTTGAACTGCTCTTCAGCTTCACCATTTCCGGCGTTCTGGTCCGGATGGTACTTCATGGCGAGCTTGCGATACGCCGATTTCAGCTGCTTGTCGTCTGCATCGCGAGCGACACCGAGCACTTCATAATAGTCGCGTTTGCTCATGATTTATTGCCGTCTTCCCGAATTCCGTGATGTGCGCAGTCATGTGGGGCGAACTGCCCCTGCCCGCAAGGGATAGCTGCAGAAAGCACGGCGCTCAGCTGGGGCCGGGGCCGAAGGCAGTGATGCCTTTTTCGACGACAGATACGCCCGAAGACTGGATCTGCATCACGGCAAGGCCGCGCTGCGATGTGCCGTCAATCCGGAACCGGAACAGGCCATTGACGCCCATGAACCCGTCGGGATCGGTAACGCCATTATACCGCATGTTGTCGTCCGCCCCAAGCCGCACTGAAAGCGCGGCTGCGTCATAGGCTACCGCAGCGAGGTCCGTCGGGTTGCGGCCATAGATGCGATTATAGGTTTGCTTGAACCCTGCGAGATTTGCCGGGTCCGGCGCAGCATAGACCCCGCCCGCCAGCGTCGGCTCGCGCCAGATGCTGGAATCGTCCCACAGGCTGGTGCCCATCAGCATGACCTGGCGCATGTCTACCCCATTGTAAGGCAGCAAAGGTGCCACCGAGAGCAGCTTCACGCCACGCTCCGGAATCATCACGGCCACCTTGCCGCGCGCGATTTCGCCTTGCAGAACAGTAGCGATCTGGCGCGACTCCGCCGACGCACCGGATGCGGGATCATAGAAGGCCGACGCCACAACCACGCCGCCCTGCAACGAGGCCTGGTAGCGCATCGCTGCCTCGACCTGACGCCCGTATGGCGTGCTCGGCCCGAGGAAAACAAACGACCGAACGCCGCGCGCTCCGGCATATTGCATGACGCGCGCGACTTCCTCTTCGGGCGAAACGGATGCGAGATACACCCCGCCGCCTGCTGCGCTGCGGTCATTCGAAAACGCGATGATCGGCACCTGCTGGCGGCTGGCCGCCGGTTTGATCGCCTTCACATTGGCGCCAAACAGCGGCCCCAGGATGATATCAGCGCCTTCCTTCAGCGACTCGTCCATGCGTGCCTCGGTCACCGACTGCTTGCCGGCCGTATCCTTCGGCATGATCAGGAAATTGTCGCCGGCATATTCGAATAAGGCAAGCTCGATGCCCGCCAACATGCTCTCGGCCTCAGCGCGCACCTGCGCATTCGGATGCGAAAAGGGCAACAGCACGACGGCGCGTTTCACGTCGCGGCCTTCCATGAAGGGTGGGATCAGGCCGCCATCGCCGCGAACCGGCTTCTGGCGGTCCAGTTCGCCGAGCTGCGCTTCATCCACTCCGCCGGGCTGCAGAACTTCGCCCGTCACCGGATCGACTCGCGGCTCGCCGGTGCCGATCTGGACTGGCGGGCGGGCGGGCGCTGTGGCACAGGCCGTGGCCAGGAGGAGGGAAGCCAGAACAAGGCTTGGTGCTTTGAGCTTCCTGAGCAATGGTTGAAGCAATGTCATCTCCTGATCCTTCTGAGCCCGAAGCAATTCACGCCTCGGGCGACTCTACGGGCAGCCGCCTTGCCGGGCAACCGGCGCAGACACTTGGCCCGGGGCTTTATGTCGTCTCCACCCCGATCGGCAACCTGCGGGACATCACGCTGCGTGCGCTGGATGTTCTCAAGACCGTCGAGGAAGTTCTGGCAGAAGACACTCGCGTGGCCGGGAAACTGATGTCGGCCTACGGGCTTAAAGTCCGGCTGAGCCCTTACCATGACCACAATGGGGCGGAACGACGGCCTGACCTGATTTCCCGCATGCAGGCGGGCGCGAAAATCGCCCTCATTTCCGATGCCGGCACACCGCTTGTCTCCGACCCTGGTTGGAAACTCGCCCACGACGCCCTCGAGGCCGGTGTCAAAGTATATCCGATCCCCGGAGCGTCCGCGATGCTCGCCGGGCTGGTTGCCAGCGGCCTGCCGAGCGATCACTTCATGTTTGCAGGCTTCCTACCGCCGAAAAGCGGCGCCCGCCGCGCTGCCGCGGAGGCCCTGAAAGGCGTGCCGGGCACGCTGATTTTCTACGAAAGCGGTCCGCGCCTTGCAGCCTCGCTTGACGACCTTGCGGCTTCGCTCGGTGGCAACCGGCAGGCCGCCGTCGCCCGGGAACTGACCAAGCTGTTCGAGGAAACCCGCCGGGGCACGCTGTCCGAGCTCGCCGCACACTATGCCGAGGCTGGCCCGCCGCGCGGCGAGATCGTTCTCCTCGTCGGCCCGCCGCTCGATACCGAAATCACGCAGGCCAACCTCGACGCTGCCCTGCTTGATGCCCTGAAGGAGCAGCCGACCAAGGCCGCCGCCAGTGCCGTGGCCGAGGCACTCGGTCTACCCAAGCGCGACGTCTACCAGCGCGCCCTGCAATTGAAGGCCAATGGCTGAGGTCGCCCGCCAGCGGGCCGAACGGCGGGGCCGGACAGGCGAAACGCTGGCCGCGCTCTGCCTGCGCCTCAAAGGCTACCGAATTCTCGAAACCCGCTTGCGAACCCCTGTTGGCGAGATCGACCTCATTGCCTCGAAGGGCCGGATCATTGCCTTTGTCGAAGTGAAGGCCCGCGCCCGGCGCGGCGATGCCCTCAGCGCCGTCACCCCGGCCAGATGGCAACGCATATCCCGCGCGGCCGACTTCTGGATGGCCCGTCGCCCGCACTATGTGGACCATGGCTGGCGCTAAGATCTCATCGCCATCCAGGCGTGGCGCGTGCCAATTCATGTGCGCGACGCGTGGCGTCCGGGAATGGGGTGACGCCTCACTCCGGCGCAGGTGGTTCCTGCTGGATCGAAACGACATAGGCCAGCAGCACTTCGGCGCCCAAGGGGCCGAACACAAAGTCCGGCATCATCTCGTGCCCGACATGAAGCCCAGCCTGGAAATCTTCAGAAAGTGTTTCCGGATTATACTGCGCCATCAGGTAGCGCAACGGTGGCGGGTCTTCCGGACGGATTTTCGGATCATTGTCGAGCGCATGGCAATTGGAACATTGCGCTTCCGCGATCACGCGCCCGTCGGCAATCGATTGGGCATCTGTCTTGATGGCGTCGAATGGGACAACGCCATCAGCTGCGTTGTCGCAGGCGCCAGCTCCCAAGGACAGGATCAGGGCAAAGGCGGCCGGACGAAAGAAAGGTCGGGTCATCGGATAGGGTCCTCCTGAATGGCGCCGCGCACGTTTCAGCTTGTATCGCGGCGCGTGTCTGGCGGTTGACGGAAACACGTCTCACCAACGATACACAATTTGGAGCGTTTGC
This sequence comes from Hyphomonas sp., assembly GCF_041689225.1. Classification (GTDB taxonomy): domain Bacteria; phylum Pseudomonadota; class Alphaproteobacteria; order Caulobacterales; family Hyphomonadaceae; genus Hyphomonas. The sequence goes on from NZ_JBDNGN010000078.1 coordinate 15,222, forward strand.
GGATATACGCATTAACCCCAGGAAACGGAGTGGACGCGGAGGCCTCGTATATGAACAGCGCCTTCACCCTGCCGTAATCAAATCGCATCTACAAAATCCTCCATTATTCGTTGTACAGGCTGATATGGCTAAATCCGCCCCGCCCACGCGCGCACCGCGCACCATCAAGGTGCCGCGCGAACCGATTTTCCGGTGGCCAGCGACCGTGCGTGGCTGGCTTATCCTGGCCGTTCTGGCGATCATGTTTGCTGGCGGCGGGTACGCGCTCTACAAATGGCGCTCGCTCTATTTCGGCATGCCAAAACTGCCGGACACCGCCGAACTCTGGGAAGCCCACCGCGAACCCGCCATGGAATTTGTCGACCGGGACGGCAACACGCTGTCTGTTCGCGGCCCCCGCTACGGCCGCTCGACGGACATTTCGACCCTGCCCGCCTATGTGCCTCAGGCCTTCATCGCTGCCGAAGACAAGCGGTTTTACGACCATGACGGCGCCGACGATGCCGCGATCGCCCGCGCCGCCTTGTCGAACCTGCGCGCCGGAGAGACGGTTTCGGGCGCATCGACCATCACGCAGCAGCTGATCAAAAATCTCGTGCTCGACAATCGCCAGACGCTGAAGCGCAAGGCGCAGGAAATGAAGCTCGCCCGCGAACTGGAAAAGCGGATCAGCAAGGATGAGGTGCTTTCGCTCTACCTGAACCGCGTCTATTTCGGCGCAGGCCTCTACGGCATCGACGCGGCAGCACGCAATTATTTCGGCAAGCCGCCCGAAAAGCTCGAAATCCAGGAAGCGGCCCTGCTAGCCACCCTTCCCAAGGCACCCTCCAAGCTGAACCTGCGGGACAATCTGGCGGGCGCACGGGACCGACAGCTCTATGTGCTCGCTGAAATGGTCGATCAGGGGTTCATCACCAAAGAACAATCCGACACCGCCCGCGCGGCAGAGGTGAAGATCATCGACGCGCCGGTCTATGACGCGCAGCTGGGCTATGTGCTCGACGCGTCGGCCGAACGTGTGAAAGCGATGCTGCCGCGCCTGCCAGGCGACCTCGTCGTCACCATATCCATTGACCCGAAACTCCAGGACAAGATCGAATCCCTGCTCGTCGAACGTATCGCGAAAGACGGCAAGGCACAGGGTGTCAGCCAGGTCGGCGCGCTGGTGATGGCCAAGGATGGCCGTGTCGTCGCCATGGTCGGCGGTGCGGACTATGCGACCTCGGAATTCAATCGGGTGACACAAGCCAAGCGCCAGCCCGGATCGAGCTTCAAGCCCTTTGTCTATGCAGCCGCGCTGGAAGACGGTTTCTCGCCTTATGACGTGATGATCGATGCGCCCCTGACGATCGAGAAATGGAAGCCCGAGAATTATGGCGGGGGCTATCTCGGACCGATGACCCTCAGCGAGGCCCTGACCCGCTCGACCAATACGATTGCCGCCCAGCTGGGACAGGAGGCGAGCGAGGAGCGCATCATCTCTCTGGCCAAGCGGTTCGGCATGACAAGCCCGATGCAGCCTTTTCCGTCGCTCGCCCTTGGCAGCCAGGAAGTGACCATGTGGGAACTCGTGCGGGCCTATGGCGCCTTCCAGTCCGGCGGCCTGCGCATGGACCCCTATCTCATCGACAAGATCGAGGATTCGCGCGGCATGGTCCTCTACCAGCGCCCCGAATACGAACGTGAGCGCGTCTATCCCTACGAGCTGGCCGAAGACATGAATGCGATGATGACCCGCGTCGTGAACGCGCCCATCGGCACGGGCGGGCGGGCCCGGGTCAAAAACTGGACCGTCGCCGGCAAGACCGGCACCTCGCAGGACTGGCGCGACGCCTGGTTCGTCGGCTTCACTGCAGCCTATGTAGGCGCGGTCTGGGTCGGCAATGACGATGACAGCCCGATGAAGCGCGTCACGGGAGGGGGCCTGCCGGCAGACCTGTGGTCGGACATGATGACAGTTGTCCACGCTGGTATGCCATCCGAAAGCCTGATCGGCGCTGAAGGCGGTATCGTGATCAGCGAAGCCGCCGAACAACGCATCTCCTTCTATCGCGGCCTCAGCCAGGCGTTCAGCGTCGCAGCGGCGAACCGCAGGGCCAGCGGGGCTGTCCCGCAGTAGAACCGGGCTTTTCAGCGGGGCGCATTCCGCCTAACAGGCGTGCGCATGGATACTGATGTTCTTGATACGTTGAAGCTCGCCCTTGATGGCGGTGGTGTAACCGTGCCGGAAACGGGAGACGTGCTGTTCCTGCGGGCTGAACCGGGACCGGTACTGCCTCTGCTGCCGAAGGATCGGCTGACCTGCCAGCAGACGTTCAAGCCGCCGCATGATGCCCTCAAGGCGGCGGGATACACGCTGCTCCCTCCCGGGACAGAAACGTTCGAATCCGCGGCACTGACGCTGATCCTGCCACCGCGCCAGAAGGCCGAGGCACGCGGCCTGTATGCTCGCGCCATGCTGGCGGCGCCCGAGGGCGGCGTAGTGCTGGCCTGCCTGCCGAACACGCTGGGCGGCAAGACCGCCGAAAAGACGCTGGGCGAGATTGCCGGCGCCACCGAAAGCCTCAGCAAGCACAAGTGCCGGGCCTTCTGGGCGAGGAAAGACAGCGCCGTGTTCAACACCGCCCTCGCCGAAGCCTGGGTCGCCGCTGACCAGCCGCAACCTGTTGCAGACGGGGCGATGTGGAGCCGGCCGGGCCTGTTCTCATGGGACCGGATCGATGCCGGATCGGAGCTGCTGGCCGAGAACATTCCCGAGGACATCAAAGGCACAGGCGCTGACTTCGGTGCGGGCCAGGGCTACCTCACGAAAGAGGTTCTGACGCACTGCCCGAAGATCAAGCATATGGACCTGTATGAGGCCGAGCACCGGGCGATTGCCTGTGCAACGAAGACGCTGGAAGGCGTCGAGAATGTCACGATTACCTGGGCGGACGCCACGCGTGACGTGGCGAAC
>NZ_JBDNGN010000079.1:0-1750 GCF_041689225.1 Hyphomonas sp.
CACCACGCTTCTTGCGTGGCAGTAGCTTCCAGATGTCTTCGACAACTTCGCTCGCGCTAGGTGCGGTAGCACCTTCTTCTTTATCTGTTATCTGTATTTCCGCGCGCTTTGTGGACGGGCGTTTTTCTTCAACCTTGATTTCTTTGTGCTTTGATCTGTTTTCGGCCTTCTGTTCTCGATATTTTCTCGTTTCTTCGAGGAGAATATCTGCGCGAAAGTTGGAGATCATGCCGTTTTCGATCTTCAGCTTTCCGACTGAAACGAGGTATTCGCGCAGGCTATTCCACTTGCGAACAGAGCATCCTAGCTGGCCTGCAATGTACTGAGAATCGTCTGGCAAATTGCCGCGCATGAATATGAGATCAAGGACGAGACCGTAGGCACCTTTTTGCTCAAGGCTCATGCCAACCGTTGCGTCGAGGAAATCGCGTGGGAAGCGTTTGTAATACGGGAGGCTCATGCTGAAGCCTCCCAGATTGCCGAGACATTGCTTTGTGGGTCGTAGAAAGCATTGCAGGCCATGTCGCAGCGCAGACGGACGGTATCGAGCGGCCCGTTGCGGTTCTTCGCGATGATGATTTCAGCGTGACCGCGGCTGGCCATCCAGCGTTCTGACGCCTTGTTGTAAGCGTCGATGTCCTTGGCCCCGTCCATTTCCTTTTTCGCGTAATGCTCATCACGGTGCAGGAACAGGACAGCGTGGGCGTCCTCCTCAATCTCACCGGACTGGCGAAGGTCATGCAGGGCGGGCCTGCGCTCCTCACGCACCGAGTTCCGGTTGATCTGGTTCAGGGCCAGCACCGCAACGCTGTGGCGCTTGGCGAAGGCGAGAACTTCCTTGGATACCGCGGAGACATCCTGGAAGGCATCCCGGCGCGACTTCTGAGGGCGCATGTTGCCCATGTGGTCGATGACGATCAGCTTGGGCATGGGAAGTCCCTTGCGCCGAGACATGGCCTCCCAATTGCGAAGGCGTTCAGACATCAGGGCCGTGGTCAGTTCGCCGCGGTCATCAAGGAACAGGCGGTTATGCGCTTCCTCCTCGAAGACACGGGTCATGCGGGTGATGTCAGACGGCTTGGCCTTGCCGTTCATCACGTCAGCGTAGTGAATGTTGCTGTTCGACGTGTTGTCATAGAGCAGGTAAGCCCCGCCCCGCTGGGCCATAGAGTGGCGCGACATCTCAAGCGTGAAATAGCCAACCCCTGTTCCGGCCTTCATGGCATTTACCGCCATACAGATAGCGAGGGTCGATTTACCCATGCTTGTTCCCGCGGCGAGGATGGTCACAGTGCCTTCCTCAAGCCCGCCGATGCGTTCGTCCAGATCCGCAAACCCTGTCTTGACCCGGCGTCCCGCGGCCATTTGCTGGAGCGAGAGGGATTCCATGCCCGCGGAGTTGAAGTCATGGTGCGGCAGGTCGCCCGTCATTTCCTTGCGGATGTCATCCAGACGGCCATCATGGCTGGACAGCAGCTTGCCCGGCTCAACATAGCCCTCCCCTGCCCCAAGCGCCTCAGAGCGCAGCGCGTCGGCAACGTCGAGCAGCTGGCGCCGATGGTATGTATCTACGACGACACGGGCCTGCGTGATAACCTCATCAAATCCGTAGGCAGCGTAGCTGGGCAGATTGATCAGGTAGTCCGCCCCACCCGCATCTGCTTCGCGCCCTGAAAAGTATTCCTCCAGAGATGGCCCGGTGACTGCCATGCCTGCTTTGCGGATGGACTGCATCGCAGACCAGATCGCA
>NZ_JBDNGN010000080.1:0-8168 GCF_041689225.1 Hyphomonas sp.
CCAAGTTATTCGGCGGCAGCATCCGCTTCAAAACGGCCGATTTTCGTTCTGGTGAGTATCCCACGTCATTGTCCTATCCCGCCCACCTGAAAATTAGAGAAAAATAGAGCAGCGGACAACATCCCTGACAGAGGGGGTGACGCCCTTATCATAGATTTTCAGTTTTTCACTCGGCTCGAGATCATCATACGTGATCATCTTGTCTGACCCGCCGATGAGGATCTGGCGAACCTTGACGGGTGCGAGCCAGGACACGTTGGCATGGGCGATCAGGCCGCTTTCGTAAAAGAGCGTGATGTAGGCGAGGTTCTCGGGCGTACCTGGGAAATGGTTGATGCCGGCTGCCGACACGGCGACCGGATGCTCATCAAACAGGTAATCAAGAATCGAGAAGTCGTGGACGCCGAGATCAGATATTACGTTCACGTCGGTTTGGAACAGACCCAGATTCACACGTATTGAATCGTAGTAGAGGATTTTGCCGAGCTCGCCGGCGTCAACGAGCTCCTTAATCTTACGGACCGTGCCAGTGTAGATGAACGTATGGTCGACGTGCAGGATGAGGCCGCGCTTCTCGGCTTCCTCGACCAGCGAACGTGCCTGAAGGGACGTCTCCGCCATGGGTTTTTCGAGCCAGACGTGCTTGCCGGCCTTGAGGGCCGCCATGGCGAGCGAAAAGTGCGTGTTGACCGGGGTAGCGATCGCCACGGCATCAATTTCCGGATCGCGGATCATTTCCTGGAAATCTGTGGTGGTCTTTGTCGCCGGGAATCGGCGCGCGACGATTTCGAGAACTTTCGGATTGAGGTCGGCCACTGTGTGGACGCGCGCATCTTTCAGTTCGGAGAAGTTGCGTACGAGGTTGGGCCCCCAGTAGCCGTATCCCACGACGCCTATGTTGACGGTTTTCTTCTGGTCTTTTTCGGCGCTCATTCTGGGCCCTTTGCGTGTTTTGGCGGCGGGGCCGCGATCAATTGTGCCTTTGATGTTCTTACTTTTTCCGGACATCGCCCACCACCTTGGCTGGTACGCCAGCGACAATTGCGAAATCGGCAACATCCTCGGTGACGACCGCTCCGGCGGCGACAAGCGCGCCTTCGCCGATCGTGATGCCACACAGGATTGTCGCGTTCGAACCTATCGAAGCCTGTCGTCTCACTCTTGTGAATTCGAGTGTCCAGTCTGCTTCGCTCTGGGCAGAGCCGTCCAGGTTCGTTGCGCGCGGAAAGCGATCATTCGTAAACATTACCCCATGGCCGACGAATACTTCGTCTTCAATCGTGACGCCTTCGCAAATGAACGTATGGGACGAGATCTTGCAGCGCTCGCCAATAACAGCACCTTTCTGGATCTCGACAAAGGACCCAATACGGCTGCCATCACGCACCTCGCACCCGTACAGGTTGACGAGCGCCGGATGATGCACGGTAACGTCCCCGATGAATTTAACACTGTCAGATATTGGCATTGAGGGTCCCCGATGCGCTTGATGGCCCAGAGGAATGCAAGTGTCAAACCACTTGCTAGGGCGCTGCAACCCGAGTTGTGGATTGAACAACGTGACGCGTGAGCTACGGTCGAGAACTCTACCCCTGGTGGGTGTGTCAATCACCGGTATCGTGTTTGCCCTGAGGGCAGGCTCAGATCGACGGAGATGCCCGGTTACTGGATTTCGCGACTGTTCCAGTTGGAGGTGCGGGTTGCATGCCTGTTTCCCAGCCGCGTGCCGACGGCGCTGACAAAGGGAAGCATTGCGACAGATGCCATCTTCTGCACTTTATGGCTCGACCCGACGAAGGGGACCTTTCGCACGACCGGGAGTACGATATTGTCATGGTAGCGCCAATTCTTCTGCTTGGCGTATTTATCGAAATAGGGGTCAGCCTGCAGGCCCCATTTCTTGCGAAAATAGTCGAGGCTTTCGCGCTGCCATTTCGGCGACCACCGCAGGACAAACAAGGGCAAATCCATCGCTTCCAAAGGATGGGCACTGTCCGGATGGCAGACCGTCGCAATGGACGTCTGTTCCAACATGATCCTGCCGCCCTTGGCCCATACGGATATGCTGAAATCGACGTGATCCTTCGAATATGGCATCTTTTCATCAAAGTCGCCGAAGCGCTCAAAGGTGTCGCGTCGTACCAGCATGCAATGGGTTTCACAAACCTGGGTTTCGCTTCGCGCCAGAGCGACATCGCCCACCTGCTTGCCTTGATGCAGGAAGTGGCGGTCCGCGAGGCGACGAGCGTCAACGGGGCCGTTGAAGAAGCCGTCGAAATCATTGGTGAAATTGCCACCTCCATGGTGGATTTCGCTGTGCAATGGTGCGCCTTGGCAGATCAGGGGCTGCACGACTTCAGCGCCTGTCTGTTCGGCGCACTCAATCAGGGGGGTGAGCCAGTTGTCGGCAACGAAGACATCATTTTCCACGAACGCCACGTATTTTGTGTTGGCCATGTGATGGCCGCGGTTCCGGGACTGCGCCGGGCTTAGGTAGTGGTCGATCCTGTGATACGTGAAGCCCTGCTCGGCGCAAATGCGTTTCAGTTCGGACGCAACGCCTTTAGGACTGCCAGCATCAATATAAATGAGGCCGTACGGCTCCTGTGTCGCTGATATGAGTGCATTCAAGGAGCGGATTGCCAAGCTGAATCGCTCCCTCGCGGAAACGATGACAGTGACGTTTGGCGTATGGGCGATGGAATCTTGCATGACGTTTCAATTCTTGAATATGGGCGGATGGCTGGCGCCATACAACGCCCTGCATTAGCGGTTGCGAGTGCCGCACCAGCGCCCGAGGCGTAAGATACCCGTCAGAGCGAGTGGGCCGGGCTCCCGACCCTGTGCGGCGTGGCGCGGGCGGTCTCCTTGACCAGAGTCTTTTCGTGATTCTTCGCCAGCCAAGAACCAAAGGCAACCACGATCGGTTCGAGCGTCATCATTACGAATTTCTGGACCTTGTAACTGTGTCCGACGAACGGAATCCGCCGCGCAAAGGGTTTCAGTATGGCTTCACGGTAGCGCCAGCTGATAATGTCGTTTCGTTTCTTGAAATACGGATCGCCTTCGAGGCCCCACTTCGTCTTGAAGTAATTGAGGCTGTCCGCCTGCCATTTGGGCGACCAGCGCAGGATGAAGTACGGATAGTCGGAGATCTGAATAGGGTTGTGCCGATTCGGAACATAAAACGTCGCGACGGACGCGGGTTCAAGCATGATGCGACCCCCATTCTTCCAGACGGTCATCGAGAAATCGAGATGGTCCTTCGTCGACAGCATCGATTCATCGAAATCGCCGAAACGTTCAAACGTGTCGCGCCTGACAAGTAAGCAGTGGACTTCGGTTACCTGAGTTTCGGCTCGGGCGAGTGGTACGTCTGAGACCTGCTTGCCCTGGTGCATTTCGATGTCGCAAATCACGTGATCCTCGGGGGCGCCCCGAAAGAAAAGGGCGATATCTTTTGCGAAGGTGCCGCCGGCCTGGTGGATCTCTGTATGAAAGGGCTTTCCCTGGCACATCAGCGGCTGGACGACTTCAGCGCCGGTCTCTTCGGCGCAACTGATCAGCCCCTCCAGCCAGTTATCGGCAACGAATGTGCAACTTTCGACAAAGGCGACGTATTTGGTGTCGGCCAGGCGATGGCCGCGATTTCTTGACTGGGCTGGACTGAGGAGTGCGTCGTAACGCGTGTAGCGAAAGCCATTCTCATCGCAGATGCGTTTCAGCTCAGCAGCCACCTTACGCGGGCTGCCCGCATCGACGTAGAGCAGCTTGTAGGGGGCGCGAGTGGCCGCGATGGTCTGGTTCAGGCTTTGGACCGCAAGACTGAACCGGTCGCGATGAACCATGATAATCGTGACATCGGGCGCAGTCTTGATCGTTTGGCTTTCCATAATCTTCCAACCTTCACTCTGTAACAATGTAATGCTGGCTTCTGGAGGCAGGTCCCCCGCAGGCCTTCCCACCGGACAGATTTGATCAATCTTGTTTCGGTGAAACTGGATATCGTTCCAAATCGTAACGCCTCAGGGGACGCAGACCGACTGGATAGGGAATATTAAAGCAAGACCCGTGCCTGCCAGCCTCGTCGCGATTCCGCGTGTCAGGTTTTTGATGGTACGTTTTCCTTCGCGATTGTGCGTTCGTAGAGCGCCACGAGTTTTTGGGTTACCCGCTCCAGATCATACATTTCTTCGACTTTTGCCCGTGCCTGCGTCACGAGTTGAGGCCAATTGGCCCTCTGGCCCATGAGGCGGTCGATCGCAGCGTACAGGCTGTCAACGTCGTTTTCAGTGGCCAGAACGCCCGTTTCGCCTTCGATGACCAGTTCCGGAATGCCGCCATGAATCGTGCCGATAACCGGTCGACCGACCGCCATTGCCTCCTTCAGCGTATTGACCGGAGCGTCCTGTCCACCTCTGGCACTCGTCATCGAGGGCGCAAGAAATACATCTGTACGACGTAAATAGCCTGCAATCTCGGCATGTGTGCGGGCCCCGTGAAGCTGGACTGACTCGCCAAGTCCAAGATCATTGGCCAGTGCTTCCAGACTTGGGCGCATCGCGCCATCACCAACGATATCGATCTTTATCGGTGTTTCAGTCCGTCGAGAGTACTCGGCGAGCGCGCGAAGCGCGACCTGGAACCCCTTTCTTTCTATCAGTCGGCCGACCATGAGGAACCGGACGTGGTTTTCTTCACGGTCGGTGGCCGGCTCAAAAGGGAAATTCTCGAGGCGGATGCCCGAGCCTATTACGTCGATCCGGTCTTGCGGGCATCCGAGATCGACGGCCCGTCTGCGAAAGTGGTCGCAATTGGCAATATAGCTCGATGCTTCGGGCCAAACATGATCATACACGTGTGGCCCAATGGCTGCGACTGTTTCCGAGATGTCATATCCTCGGAAGTTGACGACGATGTGGCCTTTGAGGAAGCCCGCCTTGCGGTGCTTGATGACGCATTCCGCGAGCGTGGCAAACTGGCAATGGAGTATATCGTACTCTGCGTCGCCATCGAATGCGCTAGCTTGATAGAAGGCTGTTAGATCGCGCATTGAGCGCCGATAGATGTTCGGACGAAGCCCGCCGAGCGCTGCCACACCGTTTTTGCGCACAATCGCACCGAGGGCGCCTGGGAGGCCGGCAACTCGCCCGACGCGTGACGTTGGCCAGCGCATATTGACTGTCCGTTGCTCCAAATGGTGCGCTTCAACCGATTTGACGGAAAGCCCCGTCGGCGCGATGTTTCCGACTCCGAAAATGTCGACACTGTGGCCCAGATCAATCAGGGCTGCCGCGCTGTTCGCAATGAATGCCTCTGACATCATCGGGAAGGCATTGACGAAGAACGCGATTTTCATCCTTGGGTGGTCCTTTGTTTTTTGCGGAAATCAATATGTGAAATTTGCGTATCGAAATGCGAACTGGCGCGTTATTTGCTACGATCTCAGGGAGCAAGTTCGGTGCCACGCCGCAGCAGATAGCGGCGAGGTGTTTAAATTGGCCCAAAGGTACGAGTCGGAATGAACAATGAAGCCATTTAACGTTACGGTCCTGATCCCGACATTTAACAGGTCGGCCTTCCTGCTGGAAAGTCTGGAATCGATTCTGGCACAAACCCGTCCAGCACATGAAATCATCATCATCAATGATGGCTCAACCGATGACACGCTTGAGCAACTGAAGGCTTATGAAGGACGCGTCCGCGTCTTGTCCAAGTCCAATGCCGGCAAATCTGCTGCCTTGAACTTCGGTCTAAAACACGTGACAGGCGATCTCGTCTGGATCTTTGATGATGACGACCTCGCTGCTCCAAAGGCTCTTGAAACCCTTGTTGGATTGCTCGAGGCCAATCCGGAAGCTGACATGGCCTACGGGCGCCACGAGCGCTTTTCCGTCGATGGGTCCGGGGAAGTGCGGTTACTTGGAACGGGCTATTGGACCAATTGCGAATCTGATGAATTCCTGACCGCCACGCTGGACGACATGTTTGCCCACCAGCAAGGCATGGTGGTTCGCAAGGACCTCTACGATCGCGTCGGTGCGTTCGACGAAACCCTCGTTCGGTCGCAGGATTACGACATGCTGATCCGCCTTGCGCGGGTCGGGACGCCGGTGTCCACCGAAGAATTCGTGTTTCAGCAACGGGTGCATGATGGCATTCGCGGGACTCAAGCCGAGCAAGTGCAGGCCAAGAAAAGAAACTCTTCCTGGTCTCAGTTCGATAAAGTGATCTTCCGCAACTACTATCCACAAATCGAACTGAAAGAATATTTGAGTGATGGGCGGTCCATATCCGATCCATTGAACAAACGGCACGCCCTTTTGCGGCGCGCCAGTGTCATGGCCCGCAAGAAGCTATGGGAACTTGCAATCAAGGACTTGCGCGCAGCTGAAAGTGTGAGCGAGGCGCCACTATCCAAGCCCGAGACGGTTGCGCTGCGCTCGGCTTTTGCGTCAAAGTATGGATGCGATGAAATTCTGACGAATTCCATGTTGATCGACGAGCTGTGCGACCTTGCTGACGTATCATTGGTCGGGGCACAGATTGTATCTTCTTTGGCGCGGGGCCTGCGTTGGAGAGTTCGGTCGGAATTCACAAAGATCAGATATTTGAAATCTGTTAGCTATTATCTGATCATGAATAAGCTCAAACGGGCGGCCTCTATGACCATCACTTCTAAAAGTCCTCACTCACTCGACCGGCACGAAAGCCAGAGCGCGGGCCATCTCTGATGGCTCAAAGCTTGCTCAGACGGGCAGGCCGGGCCGTCGTTTTGAATGCGATGGGCAACTGGATCGGCATGGTCGGGGGACTGGTGTCTCTGGTCTTCATAGCCCGGCTATTGTCGCCAATGGATTTCGGTGTGTTCGGAATGGCACTCGTGACATTATCGATCCCTGAGATTTTCGCCTCGGGCAGCTTGAACGATTCCATTGTTCAGCGCCGGGACTTGGCGGTGGGACATGTGAATTCTGTGTTTATGCAATCCCTGGGGCTGGCGTTGCTTTTTTGGTTGGGCATCAGCTTGCTGGCCCCCGCCATTGCCGCCGGGTTCAGCCACCCAGAACTCGTTCCAATTTTGCGTGTTTTTTCGATCGTCCTGATCATTGGCGCCGCCACTTCGGTGCCCGCAGCGCTCCTGCAGCGGGATCTCCGCTACAAGGAAATCACGATCGTCGACGTCGTTGGCACGGTAAGCGCTGCGGTTGTCGGCATCTGGCTGGCAGTCGTGCTGAGGGACGCATGGGCGCTCGTCTGGATGGAAATTTCGAGGCGAATGGTCAGGTTGCTGATGTTCGCCTGGCTCGCGAAATGGCGGCCTTCATTCAAGTCCAGCTGGAGCGAAACGCATGAACTCACACGTTTCAATTCAACAAATCTGACGACCAAAGTGGTGCAGGCCTTCGGCGGCGCCATTCCGAGGGTCATGATTGGAGGCGTGTTGGGACCAGCGGCGCTTGGCATGTACAACATGTCGGGGCGATTGCTCGAACAAGCGAAGTCGGCGTTCGTAACGCCCTTTGCGGCGGTCGCCTTGCCCGTTGCGTCTCAAGCGCAAAATGATCTGCCGATGCTGTTCAGAGCGATCGAAGGGGCTATGCGACTGGCTGCGCTGGTTGCATATCCGATTTTCATTGGTGGGTGCGTCATTGCGCCAATTGCCATTCCGGTCGTGTTTGGAGAGCAGTGGGTGCCCGCAGTCGCCACGATTCAGGTGTTCTTGCTGATGGGGCTTCGCGCCCCGACGTCCGCGTTCAACTCAGGCGTCTTGAATGGTGTTGGCCGTGTCGATCTGAATTTCAAATTAGCTATCATTGGCACGGTTCTGACCGCCATTGCGGTTGTGTCCACCATTCAAATCGGTCTCGAGGCGATCGCGTGGGCGCTGCTGGCCCAGCTTATGGTCAGTTGGTTTTTGGGCGCCTACGCCGTGAAGATGGCGATCGGATTCCCCATGCACCGGCAAGTAATCGCGGGATCCAGTGCCCTCATCGCCTCGATCATCATGGGTTTCATTGTCTGGTTCAGCATGGGGATTTTGCCTGACACGTGGACTGGCTTGGTCCATATCCTGGTGCTGGTTCCGATCGGTGTGGTAACCTATGTCGCGGCGCTCGCTGCCCTGTCTCCACGTCTTGCCAAGCGTATCGTTCAGGCGCTCTTCA
>NZ_JBDNGN010000081.1:0-3594 GCF_041689225.1 Hyphomonas sp.
CCGTCGGCGAGCTGCGCAGGCCGCTCATCTGACCGGCAACTGCCTGGCGCAGGTCGTCTATCTTCTGCTGCGTGAGGACGTTCCTGATGCAGACGACACCGTCCCGGTCAAAGGCCGCTTGCTGGGCCGGCGTGACAAGCGCGCTTATGAGGCCGGTCATGCGACCTTGCCCCGCTGACGCTCGATCCATGCGGCGGCATAACCGGCGACGATGGCCTCGGCATTGCGATAGCGATCAAGCTGACGGTCGAATGTCGCTTCATCAATCGTCGACACAGCCGGTATCCACGCCAAATTGTCGCCTTCCCGCCTTGGAAGTCCGAGTGGCTCGGTTTGCCAGACCCGCTGGACCAGGTTGAAGAATTTCTGGTGGGTCAACCCGCTGAGCCGGCCAATACCATTGTCAAGGCAGTACGCCGTCAGCCCGAGGCCGATGCGGCACCTGAAACGGAAATCTTCGACCGGATCGGTTGTCAGAGAGCGATCCGTCACGAAACGGGAGCATTCCCAGATGTCTTTTCCAACCGGATAGGGCTGCAGGTTGCAATAATCGGCAAACAGTTCGCCCAGCATGTGCGGGCCGACAGTCGGATTGAGGCGGGATGTGCCGACAACTTCCCCTGTGGCCGTCAGGGCGATGACATACACGGTCTCGTCGGTATCGAACTGGTCCTTGTCATAACCCGCCTCGATGCCCGGAATATCCCATCCCCACTCGCCGACAACGATGCGGTAGCGCATCTGATACATTTCATCCAGCATGTCTGAGTGCTCATGACGTTTGTCCGGGGTGACGATCTGAAACATTTGCTGAACTCCTTTTGAGCACGAGGAGCATGTCGCGGATCGGAGCACGGGTAATGTCCCCTTTAGGTGACTGGTCAGGGGAGAATCTGATGGCGGGCGATGGCGCTGGCAACCAGATGCGCCCGGTTGACGGCATCAAGCTTGTCCCTTGCCCGGCGCAAGGTCTTTTTGACCGTGTCCTCCTGGATGCCCAGGATATGGACAATGTCCCAATTGGACTTTCCGGCGGCCGCAAACTGGACGCACTCGGTCTCGCGGAGCGTGAGTTCTGCTACCTTCTGATAGGGAAACGGCCCGAGCATTGCTTCAAGATGATAGTAGGCAATCTGGCAGACGATCTCCAGCTCGGCGACCTCTGTCGGCGACAGATCAGGCTTTACCCCGCCTCCCAGCGAGACCCCGCCGGATACGCTTTCGAGGGCGTGCATGGGAAACATCATGCCATGGGGCAGACCGTAATCGCGCACCGTATCGACGGTACGACGCCCGGCCCGGGTGGCATGGGCGCGCGCTTCGGCCCATTTGAAAGGTCGTTACGACCGCACGGCGCAGAAGACAATCGGATCGTGAAGGATAGCGCCCCAGCTGCGCCTTGCAGCCTTGAGTTCCTCTGACCTGTTCGAAAGATAGAGTATATCCTTAAGCGGAACATTCATGGGTTTGACGAGCTGACCGAGGAGTATCTTCTCAAAGCCATATGCTTCTATGAAAACGGCGAGGGCCGAGATCGTCTCGGCACTGGCGCCTGTTGCCGTGATCAGGCGGATCGCATGGAGGACGGCGGACCCGTTATAGTCGTGCATCGTCATGGTACCTCTTCAAAACATCAGTCCCGCATGACACTTCCGGCGCGTCGTGGCAGAGGATGGAAGTTGTCTGCAGCACCCTCAAAAGTCCCTTTATTGTTGCACAATTTTCCCACTTATGGTTTAACACAGATAGCTTCAAGAATACAGGGCTATCCGGCGGACCGGCGCCTGGACTCGCGATCCGAAGACAGGGGAATCGATCGCACGCCTGACTGTGCAGCGCTCAATCAGTTCGCGTCGGATCTCGGGCAGCATCACCGTACAGGTGATATCCCGGTGGCCGCTTCTTCTTTCTGCGGGTCGATCCGCCCGCGCCATGCGCCTCAAAGGAAGGCATTCCATGCGAACCGGCACATCCGAATTCCTGCCAGACAGAGACGGTCCGTCCGGATCGTGGCAGAAATGCCTGCAAGCGGGTCGGCAATACCTGGCGGCAGGCCAGCCTCGTGCTGCCCTGCCCCATCTGCTGGCAGCCAACCGCCTTCGCCCCGGTCAATTCATTGTCCTGCAGGCGCTCGCTGCGGCCTACTTGCGGGCCGGACAACCCGATCATGCACTGGCGTGTTTCGATCAGCTCCTCTCCCTCGACCCCGCGAACTGGCGCGCCCTGCATGGACGCGGTCTTGCCCAGCATGCACGCGGGGACCGGTCGGCGGCCCTTGGGGCCTTCCGCAGGAGCGTCGGATCCTCCCCGGATGCGTGGGAAGCGTGGGGATCGATTGCGGATATCACGCCCGACGAGGATGAACGGGTTTGCGCCATCGCGTATCGGGCTGACGCGCTTCTGCGCCGGTGCGGTAGCGGGCAAGCAAGTCCGCGTGACTATTCCGACTGTGTGAGGTCCCTGCTCGATGCCCGGCGCGGCCACGAAGCTGTCGAATTCATAGGCCGCAATACCGCTCGGTTCCACGACCGGTCAACCGCGCATGACTGGCTGGCCAGGGCCTCGTACGAGACGGGGGACTATCGTGAGGCGCTCCGACAAAAGCAGTATGCCCTGTCTCCCGGCCAGCACGGCCTTGCCGACGGGCCATCGTCCCCCTCTTTCAGTCCGGACGCGGCGGCACGCGCCTTGTGCGGGATCGGAAAAATCCTGGAGGCTGCCGGCATTTCCTGGTTTCTGGCGGCTGGCACCCTGCTTGGATTTTATCGGGACGGCGCCCCGCTGGCGCATGACAGGGATGTCGATATCGGCGTCCTTGCCGACGCGGTCGGTGGACCTGATTTGGCCGGTGTCATCCGCGAACACCCTGCCCTCCTGCTCGACCGGCGGGCGCGGCCGGGCGACCGCTATTTTCCACTCACTTTCGAAGGGATCGCCGTCGACATTTTCCTGTATGAGCCAGGCGACGGTGCCCTTCATTGCGGACTGGGCCGGCTTGTCGGAGACGTGGCCTGGCGCTTCACATCATTCGGGCTGAAGGCCGCCGACTTTCAGGGGCAGACCTGTAATATTCCCGACGACCCGGACCGCTATCTTGATGAAACCTATGGATACGGCTGGCAGATGCCGGACACGGGGTATGCGTCGGCCCTCAGTTCTCCGGCGCTATGCGACGTCGATCCGTATGTGCGCGCCTATTATGCGCTTGCGCGTGCGCTCAAGGCCCGCCTCAGCGGCGATGAGGCAAAGGTGCGCGCCCTTCTGCGGCAGTCACCTGTCCGCGTTGGTCTGCCCGACCTCGCCGCCGGTGGGGTACCGCCTGCAGGCGCTGGCCTGGAGACAAATTTCCATGCCACAGAGAATGGCGAGGAGGACGCATGAGCTGAGTGCGAAGGACTGCGACTGAAAAGGGAATGTGATTACGCCGCGCCATGCGATCGGTGAACGCAGCGATGTAACAGGGGCAAAACCTCGGGCAAGTTGAGGTTTGCGGGTCACGTCGTTGTTGCGTCGAATTGACTCATCTGGTTGGGGTGGGATTCACAAGCCTGGCAATTTCTGTCTCTATCGCGCAATGGTCAAGCCACCCTCTCA
>NZ_JBDNGN010000082.1:0-50592 GCF_041689225.1 Hyphomonas sp.
CAAGATGGGAACGTGGACCCTCGAAATCATCCGCCGCTCCGACAAGGCCAAAGGCTTCGAAGTCCTGCCCAGACGATGGGTCGTCGAGCGAACCCTCGCATGGCTTGGACCATCACGCCGCCTCGCCAAAGACTGGGAGCGCACCCTCGAAAGCGCTATTGCCTGGCTCTTTATCGCCAACATCCGGCTCATGACCCGACGTATCGCAAGAGGCTGATTTATTGAAGGTCTTTATGATTCAGACTCTCAGGACACGCCGAGCATTTTGCCCAGTTGCTTGCGGCGACGAGCGGCGTCTGCCGGCGTATTGCCGAGGACGAACCCCGTCAGGGTGGAATTGGATGGCGGTTCGGGATGGCGGGCGCCATCGATCAGGCGAACGGGCACATACCAGCCATCGTCGATCGGGCCGCTGAGCGCGCGAGCCAATTGCCGGATATTCAGTGAACTGTTGAATATGGCGGCTTGCGACACCGGCAGGCCGGACCGCTTTGTGGCGGAGCCGTGCAGCATGACCTGGGCGGTCGATCCCTGGATCCTAAAATTCGGATCGAACACGATCAGGCGGCCATCGGTTGTCTGGCCGATGTCGAGACCGGCGACACCGCGGAACCCGAGGGCACGCGCCGCTTCACCGACGTCTTTGGCCAGAGCGATCGCAGCTTTCGGAAAGGGATTGGCCGGATTGATGATGCTGCCGGACTGTTTGCCCGGCTGGCTGAATATCTGTTCCGCCGCGCCGGCATAGCGCACGCCGGTATCCGACAGGACGAGCGACACGCACCAGCAGGAGATAACGTCCATGTCGTCTTCGACGATCACGTCGCTGGCGTCTCCCAGCGTCTTGAGGCTGTCAAAGGCGGCGAGGAATTCTGCCTCTGTCGTGCAGTGGCGGACGGCGTAGCCGATTCCGGTGGCCTCGGAGGTACCTGATTTGAGGAAGACCGGCCCGTCGAACTTGAACGCAGCAGGATCATCGAGCGGAACGATGCGGCGGTCCGGCAGGTGCTTTTCCGGAACGATGTCGGCGAGGTTTTTCTTGTTGTTGAGCTTGCGCCACAGGTCGCGCGAGACGAGCTGGGCTTTTGCCGGATAGGTCGCGACAGGGAGCGGATAGGGCCAGGCGAGCTTGTAGCCCTCCTCGATCAGCTCCTTCGTGCGGCGCTTGGCCTGGGCGGCCGTTTCGAATGTCCGCATGTCTTCGTCGACATCAAGGCCCGCCCGTTCGAGCACGGCGAGGCCTTCATCCGTGACTCCGCAAATGTGGCGGACGGTCGGCATGCCATTCAGCAGGCCGAGGAGGACGTTGGTCACACTGTCGAGCGCGAAGCTGGTGAACCCGATCATGCGCGTCTGGCGCAGGTCCGTGCGGGCCGCAAAGGCGACGCCTGGTTCAAAAAGCGGCATCAGCGGGACGAGGGATTTCGTGCGGGTTGCGAGCTGGGTCATAGGAAGGCCTCTATGCCTTTGGCCAACAGCCGTGTCCGTGGCGTCGGGGTACCATCTGAGGTGGGATAAGTCGGGGTCTTGTTGGCATCGAGCAGGATCGGCGTGCCATCGTGTTCGACATAGTCGAACTTGCCAAAATCGAACTTCATCTGCTTGCGCAGCGCGACCAGTTCAGCCGGCACATCGTCGAGGAATTCGCTGCGGACCACGGAGGCAGCCTTGACCATCGGGTCAGTTGACAGGCTGCGATAGGCATAGCCCTGGTCGCCAAAGAATACCCATCCACGTACGCAGTAGAGGCCGTCTTCGGAGTATTCGGGCAGGAATTTTTCGACGAGGAGGTCGCGATCATTCCATACCCAGTTTGGCACGTCATCCAGGGACGACAGGACGGGATAGTGCTTTTCCGGGAGCAACCTGGCCCAGCGCCAGGAATGCCGGGCCAGGCGCCGTCGCGCGCGCGACACAAGGTCAGCCTTGGCTTCGCCTGAATCCTGCAAGCCGAAATGATTGAGATCGGACTTGACGATGACCGGGCCGGTCCAGTCGGATTCGGGGGCAAGCTGAAGAGTTGAAAACAGGCGCTTGGAAATGTCGAGTACATCCCCATTGAGCGATTTTGCGCCGCGTGGCGCGACAGGGAGCCCGTCCTTGTCCAGCCGCGTCTTGTCATGGTGAAGAATGCATATCTGGGCGTCGTCGGCGTATTCGCGGGCGATTTCGACCTCCAGACCTTGCTCGCGCCATGCCTTGGACAGGAGCGAGATGGCGTAATAATCCGGCACATCTGCTGTCAGGTGGGATATGCTGATTTTCGGTGCGCTCATGGTAACTGGACCGCTCTTTTGCCAATGTTCCGGCCATGCTGTGCAAGGGCTGTGCCTTTTTCGAACACAAGCGGGCATGCGGCCGTCAGCATGGCTATAATCGTTGATGGATGCCGGATCAGCGCGTGTCGCAGCGGCAAGGCCGGAATGCGATATTGACGTGCAGGGTGGAGCATACCACACTTTCCGCATGAACCGCTTCGGCTTCAGGCCATAAAACGCGACGCCCAGTGATCTGCTTCTTCATGAGACGCCGCCCCAAGGAAGAATTGACCAGACATGACGCACCGAATCCTGACGAGCCTTGCCACATTGATTCTGATGGGCTGCGTGTCCGCGCCTGTTAAGGCGGCGGCAGACCCCGTGGATGCGGACAAGGCCGTCGAGATTCTGGGCGCATCGGTGGCGTTCGATACGGTGGCCGGGCGCGGAAAGGTGCCGGCCTATGCCGAATACCTGAAGGGTGAACTGATCGCGGGCGGCTTTGCAGAGGAAGACGTAGCGATCGAGCCCTTCGGCGACACGTCGGTACTGATGGCGCACTATGCGGGCCGCAACGGGGCAACGCCGATCGTCCTGAATGCGCACATGGACGTGGTCGAGGCCGACCCGGCTGACTGGGTGCGCGACCCGTTCAGGATGGAGACCGACGGGACCTACTTCTACGGGCGCGGCGTGCTGGACAATAAATACGGGCTGACCATGCTGGTCACGACGCTGATCCGCCTGAAGCGCGAAGGCTTCGTGCCGGCGCACGACATCATCCTGGTCCTGACGGGGGATGAGGAGACATCGCAGGCCACCGCTGCTGAACTTGCCCCGCGCTTCAAAGCCGCACGCATGGTGCTGAATACCGATGCTGGCGGCGGCACGCTCGGGGATGACGGCACACCGCGCTATTACAGCATCCAGGCCGGCGAAAAGACCTATGCCGACTACGAGATCGTGATCACCAATCCCGGCGGGCATTCCAGCCGCCCGACCGGCACGAATGCCATTGTCGACATGGCCGGCGTTCTCGAACGCATCGGCGCCTATGAATTCCCGGTCCAGACGAGTGACGTGACGCTGGGCTATTTTCGCGAGACCGCCAAGCAGACGCCGGGTGAGCTAGGCGAAGCCATGGCCCGGTTTGCGGAAGATCCGTCCGACCCTGCCGCCGACGCCCGGCTCTCCAAGGAGCCCGAATATGTCGGCCAGATCCGCACGACCTGCGTCGCCACGATGATCAATGGAGGCCATGCGCAGAATGCCCTGCCCCAGCATGTTTCCGCTAACGTCAATTGCCGTATCTTTCCCGGTGTATCGCCGGAAGATGTCCTGCAGAAGCTGCAGGATATCGCCGGCACGGAGGCGACCGTGAGCCTGCCCATCGCCGGCCATTCAAGCTACTCCTCACCGCTCGACGCGGTCGTGATGGCCGCCGTCCGCAAGGCTGTCGACGAGCAGGCGCCCGGGCTTCCGATCATCCCCCAAATGTCCGCCGGTGCGACGGACAGCCTCTTCTTCCGCGCCGAAGGCATTCCGAGCTATGGCGTCTCCGGCATCTTCATGAAGCCGTCGGACGATTATGCCCACGGCCTGAACGAGCGGGTGCCCGTGGATTCCATTCCCGGCGCACTGGAGCACTGGCACACGTTGCTGACAGAGCTGGCCGGCTAGGTCTCGGCGACGTCCTCTTGCTCATCCTGCTCGCCGAGGCGAAGCAGGTTGGCCAGGGGCACGATGGTCCAGCCCTGGGCGATCAGGGACGTGACGACAATGACGAAGACGATATTGAAGAACTCGATCGTGACCGGTCCGGGCGTGATGACGGGATAGATCGCAAGCAATACCGGGACGGCGCCGCGAAGCCCGACCCAGCTGAGGAAGATGTTCTCGCGCACGGAGAACCCCGTCCATCCGACGCTGATCATCACGGCCAGGGGCCGTGCAATGAACATCAGGACCCCGGCAATGGCGAGCGCGGCCCATATATCCTTCAGGAGGTGGCTCGGTGCCACCATCAGGCCGAGCATCAGGAACAGGGCCATCTGGCTGATCCATTGCAGCGCCTCGTTGAAGTTCAGGATATTGTCGAGCGGGCGGCGAAGTCTGTTTCGGATAATGATGCCGACAATGTAGGCGGCGAGGAAACCGCTGCCGCCGAGCAGCGCGACCGCCGCATAGATGACGAGGGCCCCGGACAGAGCCATGGCGGGATAGGTACCGTTTGGCAGGCTCATACGGTCGATCACGAATATCAGCGCGCGGCCACCTGCGATCCCCCCGACAAGGCCGATCGTGATCTGGGCGCCGAGAAACAGGAGAAATCCGCCGATTTCCGCGGCAGAGTTGGGCACGCCGCCATTGACCATGGCCGTGAGCGAGACCGTGAGGAAGATGGCCATCGGATCATTCAGCCCGGATTCCAGCACCAGCGTGTTCTTCACGCGAACGCCCAGGCCACCCTTGCTCTGCTGGATCAGCAGGAAGGTGGCGGCGGCATCTGTCGAGGCCACTGTCGCACCGAGGAGCAGGCCGACGAGCGGCGGCATGCCCAGCACGTATGTGGCGAACAGGCCCACAACCAGCGCCGTCACGAGTACACCGAGTGTTGCCATCAGGATCGAGGACTTCCACGCATTGCGGATCATGCCGCGTTCCGTCTCAAGGCCGCCCGCGAACAGGATAATGGCGAGCGCAATGCTGCCGAGGTCGAAGCCCGTCTGGAAACTGTAGAACCGGATACCGCCCGGACCGTCGACGCCGAGCAGCATGCCGATGCCCAGCACGATGAGAAGGATCGGCGCGCCCGCCTTGTGGGCCAATGGCATGAGCGCAAACGTGCAGAACACGACCAGGCTTGAGAAGAAGACCACCAGATCCATCGATTTTCCTTCGATTGGTTTGCCGCGCCGTGCCCGCACGCCCTGAAACCTAACTTACGTGAGCAGAGTCCAGCCGGATACCGTCCAGCCGCCGAAGGGCCGGAGAAACTTGTGCCCCGTCAGGGAATTGCGCGTCGTGCCCTACGTTTTCCTGTCGAATGCGCTAGATTGGGTGGCAGAAAAGAGGACACAACATGCATTACGGAGAGATCATTTCACTGATCGTGCTGGTATTCGGGGCCGTGCTGGGGACCACGGCGCTGATTTCGCCGTCCTGGGCGTCGGGAATTGTGCGGCTGGTGGCGGACCCGGACCTGGAGAAACCCGGCGGGTATTCGGAATTCCGGGCGACATTTGGCGGCCTGCTCATGTTTTCTCACCTGATGACGGCGGCCTTGTTGCTGACCGTGTCGCGGAGCGACGTGAACCTGCTGAGCGTCTTGGTTGTCTTGCCAATGGCTGCGGCCTGGATGGGCTCGGGGTTCGGGCGGACCGTGTCGCTGGTGCTGGATCGCCAGCAGAATCGGGCGAACGGGATGAATCCGGTGTGGATAGTGATGGAATTCTTCGTCGGACTTGCTATTGCAGCCCCTATCCTGCAATTTCTGTAGGTCCAAACTGAAAGACAGACATATGACGGAGCGTCGAGAGACGGGCCGCTCGCACCCGGCAAAGCCAGGTTCGCGCCCGCAGAAGACCCGCCTTGGCGCGGTCAAAAACACCCCGAACACATCCCCGGATAAAGCCCGGAAACCCTCCGGACACTCCGCGAGAACGCTTGCGGAGCCCGATTGGAGCGAAGGCGAACGCATCGCCAAATACCTCGCGCGTGCCGGCGTGGCCTCGCGCCGCGAAGTCGAGCGCATGATCGAAGCCGGCGATGTCGTTGTTGACGGGGTGAAGCTGACCTCGCCAGCCTTCAAGGTGACGGGCCGCGAAACCATCAAAGTGGGCCGCAACATTGTCAGCGCGCCGGAACCGACGCGCCTTTGGCGCTATCACAAGCCGTCCGGCCTGATCAGCACGAACCATGACCCCGAAGGCCGCCGGACGATCTTTGACGAGTTCCCGAAGTCCCTGCCCCGCATCGTGACGGTCGGACGCCTCGACCTGACCACAGAAGGCCTGCTGCTGCTGACCAATGATGGCGAGCTGGCCCGGGCCCTGGAACTGCCCAAGAACGCGCTGGAACGCACCTATCGCGTGCGCGCGCAAGGCACAGTGACCGACTACAAGATTGCCGACCTGGCTGCGGGCATGACGGTAGACGGAGTCGACTATGCGCCGATCACGGCCGTGTTCGACCGCGAGAACGGCGCCAATTCGTGGCTGACCGTGACCCTGACCGAGGGCAAAAAGCGCGAAGTACGCCGGGCGCTGGAAGCTGTGAACCTGATGGTGAACCGCCTGATCCGCATCAATTACGGACCATTCGAGCTGGGTGACCTGCGTCCCGGTGCGGTGGAAGAGGTGCCGCCGGAACTGATGCTGGAGGCGGTCGGCACGATGATCTCGGAAGCCAACAAACCGCTGCCCGACGCCCCGAAACGCGCAGCACCTGCCGCCAAGTCACGCCTTGGCACGCGGCCCGGTTCAGCTAGACTTGGCGACAGGAAACGCCGACCCCAAAAGTAACACCGGAGAACATCATGGCCGACACCGCGCTTGCCACCCCACCCGAGACCAAGATGGATCCGGGCCGGACAATGAGCGCGGCGGCAGCTGCGACGTGCAACCAGATTGTTGATCCGGCGGTCTATGCCGACCAGCCCAAACTGGACGCAGCCTTCGCGCAACTGCGCGCCGAAGACCCGCTGGCCTGGTGCGAGCCGGAAGGTTTCCGGCCTTTCTGGGCCGTGACCAAGCATGCGGACATCATGGAGATCAGCCGCCAGAACAAGCTGTTCACCAATGGCGAACGGGAAATGCTGTCCTATGAAGAGACCGAAAAAGGCGTCTATTCGCAGTTCGGCCAGCCGCACCTGTTGAAGACATTGGTCCAGCTGGACGACCCGCTTCACTTCAAGCTGCGCCACCTGACCCAGGAATGGTTCATGCCGCAGAACGTGAAGAAACGCGAAGACGGTGTGCGGGCGATTGCGAAGCAGTTTGTCGACCGGATGGAAGACCTGGGCGGCGAATGCGACTTCCAAAACGATATCGCCCTGCACTACCCGCTGCGCGTGATCATGCAGATACTGGGCGTGCCGGAATCCGACGAGCCGATGATGCTGAAACTGACGCAGGAGATTTTCGGCGCTCAGGATGAGGACCTGAGCCGCAACAAGGGTGCGCTGGAAGAACGCGATGTCGAGAAGGGGCTCGCCTCGATCCAGCAGACTTTGGCCGAGTTCTTCATGTATTTCACGGCGATCACCGCCGACCGCCGCGCCAATCCGCGCGATGACGTCTCCACCGTGATTGCCAATGGCATGGTGGACGGCGAGCCGATCGGACAGCTGGAAGCCATGAGCTATTACATCATCACGGCTGCAGCCGGGCATGATACGACCAGCGCCTCGACCGGCGGCGGCGTGCTGGCGATGCTGCAGGACCCGGCGCAGCTGAAGAAAATGATGGATGATCCGAAAGGCATGGCCCGGACAGCGGTCGACGAAGCGATCCGATGGACGACGCCGGTCAAGCATTTCATGCGCACGGCCCATGCCGACTATGACATGCGAGGCAAGACGATCAAGGACGGTGAGAGCGTGTTGCTATGCTACCCGTCGGGTAATCGCGACGAGGACGTTTTCGACGACCCGTTCAAATTCAAGGTCGACCGTAGCCCGAACAAGCTGATCTCGTTCGGCCATGGCGGGCACATGTGCCTGGGCATGCACCTGGCACGCCTCGAAATGCAGATCATCTACGAAGAATTGTTCAGCCGGATCAAATCGTTCGAACTCGCCGGAGACCCGACTTTCATCAAGGCAAATTTCGTGGGCGGACCCAAGTCCATCCCCGTACGCTACAAATTCTAGGAGATCGCCATGGGCTTTCAGAACGTCACCGAAACGTACCAAGTCGAGCACGCACCTTCCGCGCCCAAGAACAAGCCGGTGTTCGATCTCAAGCCACCGGTCGACCTGACCTCCCCGACCGTCTTTTCAGACAATGGCGGCTATACGTTCGAGGCGTTTGCGACGATGCGCGAGAAAGCGCCGGTGATGTGGCATCCGGAAGAATATGGCGCCGGGTTCTGGGCCGTCACTTCCTACGAACTGGTCAAGAAGATCGAACTGGACCCCGAAACCTACTCCTCCCAAAAGGGAGGTATACTGATGAATTACGGCATGGAAGGCACGCCGCGCCATCCACTGCTGCACTCGTCTTCCCTGAATTCACTCATCAATCTCGACCGGCCCTACCACACGCCGTTGCGCATGGAGCACATGGCCTATTTTCGCGCCGACTTCGTGGCCGAGCTGCGCAAGCGCGTCTCCGCATATGTCGACGTATTGCTCGACAATATGGTGAAGCAGGGCCAGGTCGTCGACATGGTCGAATTGTTCTCAGCCGAGTTGCCCCTGTTCACATTGTGCGAAATTCTCGGCGTGCCATCGGCCGACCGGCCGAAGCTGGTCCACTGGATGCACTTCCTCGAGACTTCGCAATACCAGGCCCAGCAGGAAGGCCTCGGCAATGTCAGCATGGAGCAGATGACCGCCTTCCTGAACGAGATCCAGGCCATGTTCGAATATGGCCGGCACCTGTTGGCCGAGCGCCGGAAGAACCCGCAGCCCGACTTGCTGAGCGCCATCGCCAATGTCGAAATTGACGGCAAGCCGCTGTCGCCGGAATTCCTGGATGGTTCGTGGCTGTTGATCGTGTTCGCGGGCAACGACACGACGCGGAACTCGCTGACCGGCACGATGAAGCTGCTGACCGAGAACCCGGACCAGAAGAAAAAGCTGCAAGCCGATGACAGCCTGTTCCCGAACTTCGTGCACGAGTCGATCCGCATGGTGAGCCCGGTGACCTATATGCGCCGCACGGCGACGAAGGAGACCGAACTCGGCGGACAGGGCATTGGCGAAGGCGAGAAACTGGTAATGTATTATGCCGCCGCCAATCGCGCCCCCGCCAAGTTCGACAATCCGGATACGTACGATATTACCCGCGCCAACGCGAAGGAGCATTTGTCGTTCGGACACGGGCCTCACGTCTGCCTTGGCCAGCGCGTGGCAAACATGCAGCTGGATGCAGCTTATCGCCAGATCCTCGGCCGCTTCCCGGATATTACCTGGACAGGTAAACAGGAAATCGCACCGAACAATTTCGTCCACGCGATTTCGAAACTGATGGTCAACATGGGTAAACCCGCATGAGCGCACTTGTCACAAGGGAAGACAGAGACGGGCTGGCCCTGTTGACGCTGAACCGGCCGGACAAGCTGAACTCGCTGACCGTGGGCATGTTTCGTGAATTGCGCGCGCATGTCATCGACTTGAAAAAAGACGAGACAATCGGCTGCGTCGTCCTTCGCGGGGCCGGTCGGTGCTTTTCAGCCGGCCATGACCTTGGCGATATTGCCGAAGGCGAGAAAGTACCCTCCCCCGGCTGGCATTCCGAGACGCTGCGCATGCTGGAGACGCTGCCCCAGCCCGTCATCGCTGCGGTGCACGGCCATTGCTATACGGGCGCACTGGAAGTGGCGCTGGCAGCGGATTTCATCATTTCTGCGGACAATGCCAAGTTCGGCGACACGCACGCGAAATGGGCGCTGACCCCAATCTGGGGCATGAGCCAGCGCCTGCCTCGGCGCGTTGGCATCGCCACCGCGAAGCGGCTGATGTTCACGGCGGAAATGATCGGCGCGGCAGAGGCATTGCGGATCGGGCTAACCGAACAGGTCGTGCCGGCGGCGGAGTTCGATGCATCGATCGATGCCATGGCGCGGCAGATTCTCGCAAACTCGCCCTTCTCGCACGCTGCCAACAAGCGGTTGCTGGAAGCAACAGATGCACGCGACATGGATTCCGGGCTGCAATGGGAAATCCTCAAGAATGAGGGCGTCGGGCCTGACATGCAGGCGCGAATCGGCGCTTTCATGCGCAAAGACTAAGGGGACGCAGACTATGGACTACCTGATCAAGCGCGATAACCTACGCGACTGCCACTGGGCCGATGCCCCTGTCACCGACCTGGCCGATGGCATGGCGCGGCTGCGCATCGATGCCTTCGCGCTCACGGCGAACAACGTGACCTATGCGACGTTCGGCGAAGCGATGAAGTATTGGGACTTCTTCCCGGCCAGTTCACCCGAGTTCGGACGCGTGCCTGTCTGGGGCTTTGCGACCATTATCGAGTCCAAGGCTGCGGGCGTCGACGTCGGCAGCCGCGTCTATGGCTATTTGCCGATCTCGGACACGGTGGATGTGCAGCCCGCTCGCGTCGTCAAGGAAAGCTTCATGGACGGCGCCGCACACCGGCGGGACCTGGCGCCGATCTACAGCACGTACATTTTCACTGCCGCCGACCCGACCTATGATTCGGCCTTCGAAGCGCAGCAGATGCTGTTCCGGCCCCTGTTCACGACGGGCTGGATGATTGACGACTGCCTGATGGAGACCGGCGATCCGGTGCCCGAAACGGTCGTGATTTCCAGCGCATCGTCGAAGACGGCCATGGCACTGGCGCACTGTCTGAAGGCACGCGGCGTTGTCGAGGCGGTTGCGCTGACATCACCTGGAAATGTTGCCTATGTCGAAAGCACAGGGCTGTACGCGCGCACGCAGACCTATGACCAGGTCGACCGCATGCATGCGCGCGGCCTGACGGCCTTTGTCGACTTCCTCGGCCGCCCGTCACTTACGGCAGATGTGCACAATGCCCTCAAGGACCGCCTCGTGCGCAGCCTAGTCATCGGTGTGACAGACTGGGAAGGCAACCGCGCGCCGATTAGCCTGCCTGACCCGCAGCCGGAATTCTTCTTCGTTCCCACCTATGCGGCGGAACGCGCCAAGGAACTTGGGGCCGATGTCCTGAACAAACGGCTCGGCACGTCGCTCGCGTCTTTCTATCGCGCGTCGTCTGCGTTTGTTACGCCGGAAGCCCGTTCAGGCCGGGATGCCATCGACACAGCCTGGCACGATACGCTTGAGGGCAAGGTCAGCCCGGCGACCGGGCTTGTTTTCAGTATCTGACGCGCCTCAGGGGCGGCTGGAAAGCCTGAATTCGGTCCGGGCATTGCGACCCCAGGCCTCGTAGGTTTCCGCCGTGTCCAGCGCGACGCTCTCGCCATAGCCGACAGCCGTCAGCTGTTCGATCGAAACGCCTTTTTCCAGGAGGTAATGGCGAACGGCATCGGCGCGCTTTTGCGACAGGACCTGATTGTATTCGTTCGAACCGCGGGAATCCGTGTGGGTGCCTATCTCGACGGCATACTCGTCACAAAGCATGGCAATCCCGGCGACGGCATCCAGAAGGCCCATGCTGACCGGTGAAATGTCACCGCGATTGGTTGGGAACTGAATCTTCTGGCCGTCCATGGCCTGGTTCAGGGCCAATTGGCAGGAATCCTGAGAGATGACGCCCTGAGCCAGGGCCGCGAGGCTTTCACCCGGACCGCGTTCGCCGCTTTCGACGCCAATGCCATCGACGATCAAGGTCATCTCGGTTGACCCGGCTGGATCGGCCTGCAGGGCGGCCGTTCCGATTTCGAGGGCACGCCGCTTGGCGTCGACATCCGGCGCCAGGCCTGTGAGCGTCGCGACATTCTCACGTACCACCAGCCCCAACCATGGGTATCCGGCGGCGGTGAAGGCCGTCTCGATGCTGCCAACCCACCCGGTTGACGCGCGCGTCACACGCTCGACGATCTGGGGCTGAGGCGCTGCGGCAGCGGTGAACTTGCCGTTTTCGAAGATATACATCCCTTCGGCAATGGTGATGCATTCGGCATCATTGCTGGCCGAGGGGGCGACGGTGGCGGCGATGTCAGCCGTCTCGTTGCCACCGCACGCTGCGAGGCCGACCAGGGCCGTTGAGGCGACGACGCGACATAGCGAGGCGTGGAAATTTTGCATGCCTGATTTTCGATCCTTTGCCGCGCAATGTCAAAATGCTTCGCGGATTAGGCGAGGGCGATGCATTTTTCGGGCCAGAATCGCGTTGCACGGCACGATTCTGACTGTTGTAGACATCCCCGCCCGACAACAAGAAATCGGCCTGGTTGCCCGCCTCCAGCGAACCGATGCAGGCCGCGACGACGGTCAGAGACTTCCAAGACCGGGTATTCCACCGGTACGACCTTTCTCAGGGCTTCAGGATCATTTTCATGGCGCCGTTCTCGCGGGCATCGAACATGCGGTAGGCTTCAGCCCCTTCGGACAGGGGCATGTGGTGGGTGACGGTCCGCTCGGGGCGCAGCTTGCCGGCCTGGATGAGCGGGATCAGTTCGGGCCATTGGGCTGGCACCGAACAGGTGCCTGTCCGGAAGGTGAGGCCCTTGATGAAGGCCAGCGCCATCGGGAACTTGAAGTCCATGGTCTGGTTGACGCCGATGCAGGACACGGTGCCCGCATTGCGTGCGAGTTTCATCGACAGGTGAATGGCGGCGTCGGCGCCAACGCATTCGACGACGCTGTCGCACATGCGGCCTGACGTGAGTTCGGTGATCCGGTCGCGCGCATCGCTCGCATCAAAGGCGGTGGCGCCAATCTCTTCGGCGAGCTGGCGGCGTTCGGCAACGAGATCGACCGCAAACACGCGGGCTGCGCCCATCAGGAACGCGCCCTCAACCGCCATGAGGCCAATCGGACCGCACCCGACGATTGCCACGGTGCTACCGGGCTTGATGTCGGCATTCTTCAGGCCGAACCAGGCCGTCGGAAGGTTGTCCGTCAGGAGGACGGCCTGGTCTTCGGTGACGCCGTCCGGAATCTTGGCAAGGCCGAAATCCGCGACCGGGACCATCGTGTATTCTGCCTGAACGCCCTGCAGTTTGGGGCCGAGCCCGTAGCATCGCGCGCCTGCAGTTTCACACTGCGTGACATTGCCCGCCATGCAGGACGGGCATGATCCGCAGCCGACGGCGGCAGAGATCATCACCCGGTCGCCTGACTTGAAGCGGGACACGGCGCTGCCGGTCTCGATGACTTCGCCGACCGCTTCGTGGCCGACGCAATAGCCGTTGGTCTCTGAAAACCCGTGACCCTGATAGATGTGCAGGTCAGACCCGCAGATACCGCAGGCCGTGATTTTCACGATGGCGCTGCGGATGTCTTCCGGCTCTGGCACCGGCGCATCGTCAAAGACGATATCGCGAGCACCGCGATAGAGGAGACCTTTCATGAGGCGCTGTCCTTGGCGTGTGGGATGGGATCAGGCCGACAGCTTGTCAGCCGGATAGTGCGGGTAGCTGGCCTTGAGAACACCGTGATTGAGCAGCATTTCCGCGACCTGTTTGGTGCCCGTGGAATCGAAGATGCGCGTGCGGATCCAGTAATTCTCAGCGCGGCGGCTGGCTGAGAGCGCAACGACCTCGCGGCGGAGGATATAGTCTTCGTCGACAAAGAGCGGGCCATCTATCATGCGCATTTCGAGATCGGCGAAGAGGCCGATGGAGGGATGCTTGACCGGCCAGTTAGCCATGCCGCCGGTATAATTCGCGAGCACGCTGACCATTTCGAGCGGCATGACCGGACGGCCCCAGGGCGACGCCTTGGCGTCGCTGTACCAGTCGCTCGGCTCTGTGATGACAGCCAGCTTCTGCGCCAGGCTGAACGGGTAAAGATTGCCCATGTGCTGGTCGGCGCCCATGCGGACGTGCTCGTCCTTGTCGGTCTTCAAACCGACTTTCATGTCTGCAAGGATAACGAGATCATCAGCGGGGCGGAGCTTGGCCATGCGCGCTTCGAGCAGCGTCTCACCATGGTCTGGGCCGAGCGTGGCGCTCGCCTCAAGCACCGGCGTGCCGTCTTCCTTCTCGGCCCAGCATTTGGCGCGGGTTGCGCCGGGCGCCGGGCGCTCGACAAAGGCGCGGACCTTCTCGCCTTCGAACACCATGTTCAGGAAGTGCGTCGACAGGCAGCCGCGCTCGAACCAGTCCTTGCCCCATATATCGTAGAGCATCGGCACGAATTGCTGGAAATGCGTCGGGCCTTCGATCGGGCCTGCCTTGATGCCAAGGCGCTCGGCTTCAGCGTCATCGTGCAGCGACTTGTGACCGCCATAGGATTGCTCCTGCAGCATCTGTGCGGGAGCGCGAAGCGGGCCTGTCAGTATTTCGCTCATGTGATCTTCCTTTCGGTGAATAGTGTCATCTTCCCCGGCATCCGTCACCTTCCAAGCCTCGCACCGCTAGTCCTGTGCGCCGCCCGCGGCAACTGTCTCGGCATCGATGGCGCGCTGGACCGTCTTGTAGAATTCTCGCCGTGCATCGAACTCGCCATCCTTGTCGCCCAGAGCCGATGTCCAGCTGCTGTTTGACGCGATTACCAGGTTGCGCGCCGGGTCGATGAAGATGCCCTGCCCGAATATACCGTCTCCCTGGAATGAGCCGTCGTCCCATGTCCACCATTGGTAGCCATATCCCTCGCCGGGTGTGCCGTATTCGACCTGCTTGCGCGTCGCGGTGTCCAGCCAACCCGTCGGCAGAACCGGCTCGCCGCCCACCATGCCCCCATCGAGGATGAACTGGCCGAAGCGGGCGAAATCGCGCACCGACGCCTGAATGCAGCATCCGCTGATCTCATGGCCATCTGTGCCGAGCAGCCAGGATGCGTCCTGCTGCATGCCGTAGGGCCGCCAGACTTTTTCCGACAGGTAATCGGCCAATTGCTTGCCGGTCGCACGACTGACGAGCACACCAATCAGATTGGTCTCGCCCGTGGAATAGTGCCAAACCTCGCCCGGCGGATGCGCGCGCGCCAGCGTAGCCATATAGGTCGCGACCGCGCTTTTCCCGGATTCGACCACCTGTGTATCGAAACGCGCAACGTCGGATTCCGGATCATCATAATCCTCGTTCCACGCAATGCCGGATGTCATGGTCAGCAATTGCGCAACCGTGACGCCAGCATAGGCCGACCCGCGCAGTTCCTCGATATAATCCGGCACCGGATCATCAATGCTCTTGATCGCGCCATCCGCTATCGCGGCGCCCACAAGAGTCGAGGTCAGCGACTTGGCAACGGAGAAGCTAGTCCACCGGCCGTCTGTCCGGAAGTGGAGACTATAGCGCTCGAGCCGCACCTTCCCGTCGTGAAGCAAGACGAGGCCCGCCGTCCGGTTCGCAGCCAGATAGGCGTCCATATCCATGTCGAGGACAAGCGGAGTGCCTTCAGGCAGCGGATGCACATCATCACCGGAATCAACCGGGCGCGACGTGATGATGAACGGCACGCGATCCAGCATGCGGAAGCCTGCGTCGCGCTTATCCAGGTTCCAGAACAGGATATCCCGGCCATACGGCTGATGGCCCAGGAAGGCGCGCCAGTCCGGCCCGATCAGGCCCCAGCCAATCGCTCCCGCCACGCCAAGCGCTGCAATGCCGATGCCCAAGCGCCGCACGATTCCCACCTTCTATGCCCCCATCATTTTCTTGCGCGAATGGGACCTATCCCGGCATGCCCGCCTTGCGAGCGAACTGAGCCGCAAACTGTGCCAGCGGGACGACCCGATCCGCGTTCGATTCGGCATTGGCGCTGTTGGCCGTGCCGTCGCGCACGCGTCCGACAATACCCTGAAGGATGCCGGCGAGGCGGAAGGCGTTGTAGGCAAAATAATAGTCGAGCTCCGGCAGGCCATCGCGGCCCGTGTGCGCGCAATACATCGCGACATATTCCTCCATAGTCGGAATGCCCCAGGCCTTGAGGTCAGGAATAGCGGACAGGGATCCCCGGCTCGCGTCACCCTGCGGCATGACCCAGTTCATCAAGTGGTAGGAGAAATCGGCCAGCGGATCGCCGAGGGTCGAGAGTTCCCAGTCGAGAACGGCGATCACTTTCGGTTCGGTCGGATGGAGCACCATGTTGTCGAGGCGGTAATCGCCATGGACGATGGTCGTCTTGTCACCCTGCGGGATGTTCTTGGGCAGCCATTCGATCAGCTGTTCCATCTCCGGAATGTGCATCGTTTCCGATGCCTTGTACTGCTTGGTCCAGCGGTGGACCTGGCGGGCGACATAATCGCCTTCCTTGCCAAAGCCTTCGAGGCCAGCCTTCTTCCAGTCGACATTGTGCAGGTCGGCAAGGGTCTTGATCTTTGCTTCGTAGATCTTGTGGCGCATCGCCGGCTCATAGTCGGGCAGCGTGCCGTCCCAGAGGATGCGGCCTTCAACCATGTCCATGACATAGAAAATCGTGCCGACAACGCTCTCATCCATGCACAGGCCATAGGGGCGCGCGACCGGGTAACCGAGAGGGTAGAGCGCGTTGATGACCCGGTATTCGCGATCGACAGCATGCGCGCTGGGCAGGAGATTGCCGGGCGGCTTGCGGCGCATGACGTATTTCTTCTTCGGCGTGACCAGCTGGTAGGTCGGATTAGACTGGCCACCCTTGAACTGGCGGACCTCCAGAGGGCCTTCATAGCCTTCGACATTGGCTTCCATCCAGGCGGCCAGATTCGCCTCGTCGAACTTGTGGGAGTCCACTACGGATTTGGTGCCTGTGAACAGGTCCTGTGCAGTTTCTGTCTCTGCCATGGGGTCGCTCTCGTTTCTGTTATTTCCTCAACGATACCATAGCGGGCCGCTGCCCGGTGCCAAGGCCTGCCGTAACGTCGCCACAATTTCGAGGCAGATTTGACGTGATGACAAGATTGATCGCGATTTTTACCCTGTTCCTGCTTGCGGCTGTTCCAGCGCACGCCAAGAACATTAATGCGTCCGGCGCTGTTCGGGCAGACCTGCTCAACCGGGCGCTTGAAGCGCAGAAAATTCATGCAAAACAGACCAAGGATACCGGTCGCCTCGTGATCGTCGATTATTCGCGGCATTCCAAGGAAGAACGCCTGTTCGTCGTGAATCTTGAGAACGGCGACGTGACGGGGTTTCGCGCGGCGCACGGGCGCGGATCCGACACGGATCATGACGGCTTTCTCGACCGGTTTTCCGACGAGCCCGGATCAAACGCGAGCCCGGAAGGGGCGCTGGTCATTGCGGAAGAATACCGAGGCAAGCACGGCCTGAGTCTGCGCCTGGACGGGCTGGACGAGACGGACAAGTCGTCGCGCGAACGGGCCATCGTGATTCATGCCGCCGACTATGCAGAACCGGATTTCCTGTCCCGCTTTGGCAAGCTCGGTCGTTCCAATGGCTGCATCGTGTTCTCGAAAGCCGACTTGAAACGCTTCCTCGCCGAAGTTCCCAAGGGCACGCTCATGTTCGTGAGCCGCTAGTCCGGCTTCAGCGCCCGCCAGCCGATATCGCGGCGGCAAAAGCCTTCCGGCCAGTCAATACGGTCCACACCTGCATAGGCACGCGTAATAGCCTCTTCGAGGGTTGATCCTGAGGCCGTAACGTTGAGAACGCGCCCGCCCATGGCGACAAGCGCACCCTCTGAATCGCGATCCGTGCCAGCCTGGAACACCGTCACGCCGGGCAAATTGTTCGCGTCGGCCATGCCGTTGATCACAGAGCCCTGGACGTAACTGCCCGGATAGCCTGTATTGGCAAGCACGACCGTGGCGGTGGGGTCGAACCGCTCAAGTTCCAGCAGGGATTCGAACGCGTCTTCATTTCCCAACAGTCCGCCGGTCGCCGAGGCGAGAATGGCAGGGACAATGTCGCCGGCCAGCCCCTTCATCAGGACCTGGCATTCCGGGTCTCCGAAGCGGGCATTGAATTCAACGACCTTGGGTCCCTCTTCCGTGACCATGACGCCGACATAGAGCACGCCCTGATAGGGCATGCCGTCGGCCGCCATGCCTGCCAGCATCGGCTCCACGATCTCGGCCTTGATGCGATCCATCACAGCTTGAGTTACGACCGGTGCCGGTGCGTAGGCACCCATACCGCCAGTATTGGGGCCGGTGTCACCCTCGCCGACGCGCTTGTGATCCTGGGCGGCAGGCAGGTAGACCGCACCCTGGCCATCGGTGATGACGAAGATGCTGGCTTCTTCGCCGTGCATGAATTCCTCGATGATCAGTGTGGCAGACGCCTCGCCGAACTTGCCGGACAGCATATCGTCCACTTCGGCGTCCGCCTGTTCAAGGCTTTCGGCAATCACCACGCCCTTGCCGGCGGCGAGCCCGTCGGCCTTCAGCACGAAGGGCGCTTCCATTGTGCGCAGGAAGGCCTTGGCGAGGCCGGGCGTCGTGAACTCGCCATAGGCGGCCGTCGGAACGCCATAGGCTTTCATCCGGCCCTTGGAGAAGGCTTTCGAGGATTCCAGCTGGGCGGCGAGGCGGCTCGGGCCAAACACGTCGAAGCCGCGGGCGCGGAGGATATCGGCGAGCCCGAGCGCGAGCGGCGCTTCCGGGCCAATCACCACGAGATCCGGCTCGACCTGCAGCGTCAGCTTGATGAGGTTGTCGATATCGTCAACGGCGACATCGAAGCATGGGCCGATAACGTCCATGCCGGGATTGCCGGGCGTTGACTGGACCACGTCCACCAATGGCGACTGGTCGATCTTCCAGGCGAGAGCATGTTCGCGCCCGCCGGATCCGATGAGGAGGATGTTCATGGGATTTGGCCCCTCGCCTGCTGCTTTCCAGTCGCTATAAAGGCTGGATGTCCGACTCGCCAGTCTCCAATGACCATGCCGTTTCCGTCTCGGAGCTCGCTGCGAGCCTGAAACGGACAATTGAATCGAATTTCGACCATGTTGTGGTGCGAGGGGAACTGGGCCGTGTGACCATTGCCCGGTCCGGCCACATGTATGCTGACATCAAGGACGAGAAGGCGGTCCTGAATACAATCATGTGGAAGGGGCAGGTCGACAAGCTGCCCTTCCGGCCGGAAGAAGGCCTTGAAGTGATCGCGACCGGGCGCCTGTCGATCTATGAGGGCCGCTCGAACTACCAGCTGATTGCCAGCTCCATGCGGCCTGCCGGAGCCGGCGCGCTGATGCAGCTGCTCGAGGAGCGCAAGAAGAAGCTGGCCGCCGAGGGCCTGTTCGAGGCGCGCCACAAGAAGAAACTGCCCTACCTGCCCCGCACGATCGGTGTGATCACAAGTCCGACCGGGGCCGTAATCCAGGACATCCTGCACCGTATCCAGGATCGTTTCCCGGTGCGCGTGATCGTCTGGCCCGCACTTGTCCAGGGCGATGCCGCGGCGGCGCAGGTGACAGCTGGCATCAAGGGGTTCAATGCCATAACGGGCAATGACCGGCCCGATGTGTTGATCGTTGCGCGCGGCGGCGGATCCATCGAAGACCTCTGGCCATTCAACGAGGAGATCGTTGTTCGCGCCGCCTTCGAAAGCGAAATCCCGCTGATTTCGGCTGTCGGGCACGAAACAGACACGACGCTGATCGACTATGTGTCGGATGCGCGCGCGCCGACACCGACCGGGGCGGCAGAGATTGCCGTGCCGGTGCGCAGCGAACTGTTGCTGAGCATCGAAGAGAATAGCGGACGCCTGAAGCGCGCCCTGGCGCGGCGGACGACGCGGTCGCGTGATGCGCTGCGCGCCGCACGCCTGCCCCGGCCCGAGACGCTGATACAATCAAAACGCCAGCGGCTGGACTATGCGGCGGCCAGCTTGCCGCGCGCGGCGCGGGCGCTGATCGAGCGGAGCCGGTCGCGGCTGGCAGCCGCGCAAGTCAGCCCGGCGGGCCTGAAGGCCGATATCAGGCGGTCGCGGCAGAGCCTGCGGGAAACCGCCATGCGGGCCCGCCCTGCCCTGATGCGGCTGATCGAGCGGCGCACAGTGTCGCTGGAGTCGCAAGGCAAGCTGCTCGAGACCCTGTCCCATCACGCAACGCTGAGTCGGGGCTTTGCCATGGTGCGCAGTGAGGATGGCAAGCTGATCCGCTCGTCCGGCGTGGCAGCGGGCGCGGCGGCGTTCAAGGTGAGTTTCTCGGATGGCGATGTGATGGCTGCGCCACTCGACGGGCCACCGCCGCCTGCGAGTCCCGCGCCTAAAACGAAGAAAGCCCCGACCAAGGCTGGTCAGGGCTCTCTGTTCTAGTTCGCTCGGGCTGACTTAAGCGCCCGCGATATCTTCCGACAGGACCGTCATCTGGAACTGGTAAGACGTCTCGCCTTCGTCGACATCCTTGTAGACCAGTGCGATGAATTCGGCGCCGAGATAGACCTCAACGGAATCAGAGTTCTTGTCGCGCGCCAGCAGGCGCAGGCTCGGGTGCAGTTTCTCTTTCAGGTACGCCTCAAGACGCAGTGTTTCTTCACGTTCCATGACGCATGCTCTTTCGTAATTCAGCGGCGCAACCTAGTCTTTTTCTTTTGCAGTGCAACAGCGGCGCCTGCAATCGGCTGTGCGCCCGTTGCGACGCACCTATTTGGCCATGTCGTCAGGGATGTTCTGGTCCATCGTCTTGGCCGGCTGGCAACAGAGCGGCTGACCGACGATCTTGGCCGGGACGCCAGCGACCGTGCAATGGGCCGGGACGTCCTTGAGCACGACACTGCCAGCGGCTACTTTGGCTTCGTCGCCAATCGTGATGTTGCCCAGGACCTTCGCACCGACCGAAACGAGCACGCCGCGTCCAATTTTCGGGTGGCGGTCGCCGACTTCCTTGCCTGTCCCGCCCAGCGTTACGCCCTGCATGATCGAGCAGCCATCACCGACGACCGTGGTTTCCCCGATCGTGATCGCGGTCGCGTGGTCGAGCATGACGCCGGCGCCGATGCGCGCGGCAGGATGGATGTCGACACCGAACAATTCCGAGGCAATGCCCTGGAAGTGAAATGCGAGCGACTCCCTGCCCTGTCTCCAGAGGACATGGGCAACACGATGTGTCTGGAGCGCCAGGAAGCCCTTGAAGAACAGGAATGGCTGCAACATGCCGCGGCAGGCGGGGTCCCGTTCCAGCACAGCCTGCATGTCCGCCTCGGCCGCCACCAGAAGCGACGGATCGGAATCGTATGCCGTCGACAGGATGTGGCGCACTTGAAGCGTGCCCATTGCGGGGCCACCCAGTTTTTCAGCAAGGTGATAAGAGAGCGCCTGGCACAGCGTGGAATGGGCCAGGATGGCCGCATTGATATAGCTGGCGAGCGTCGGTTCTTCCGCCGCAGCCGCAGCGGCCTCGAAACGCAGCCGGCTCCAGGCAGGTGGCGGGGCACCGATATCAGGGTTTATGACCATTCCAGCCTCCATCAGAATTTGGCTTCCTAGCCACATGGGCGGCAGATTGCCGCGTATCAAGTTCCAGCACGTTCACAATTGCCTCATTCCGCAGGGACCCGCCGCCGACCGAACAGGTGGATCAGTGTTTTTCGTATGGGTTTCAAAGTCATGATACGGAAAACCGCCGGCGTGAAGTAGAGCGCCAAGAGGGCTGATCCGGCGACGCCGCCTGAAATTCCGGCTGCCAGCGGCATCCAGAAAGAGTCCCCTGACAGGAGGATCGGAATGAATCCGCCCATGGTCGTGAGCGTGGTGGCGACGATGTGGCGAGTGGCATCCACGACGATCTCGCGCTGGGCGATCACGTCATCGGCCATGGCAGCCGGACTGGCCTTTAAGAGTGACAGGACAACGATGGAACTGTTGATTGCGATACCCAGCAGCCCCAGGCCACCGATGATCGCGTTGAAGCCGAACGGCAGGTTGAATAACCAGACGCCGAAGAAGGCGAGCCCCATCGACAGGAAGCCAGTGGTCAGGATCAACAGCATCATGCGGAACGAGTTGAAGACCAGCATGATCGCACCGGCCATGACCAGAATCAGGGGAATACCGACCCCGGCTAGGTTGCCGATTGCCTCGCCTGAGTTTTCCGCCTCGCCGCCAATGCGGATCGAATAGCCCGGCGGCAGCGTGAAATTGCTGGCCTCAAGCCGTGCCTGGAAGTCTGCGAAGACCGGCGCCGGCAGCGTGTAGGGATCGAGATAGGCGAGGATCTGGTTCACCCGCTGACCGTCGCGGCGCGAGACCACAGCGGTCTTGGGATCAAGCGACATAGTGCCCAGCGCAGACAGGGGCGTCCCGTCGCCGACAGTCATCGCCCGCAGGTCTGTCAGTGTGCCGCGGCGGTTGTCGGGACCGATGACAATAACGGGAAGTTCTTCGGTGCCTTCCAAGATGGAGCCCGCGCGGACCCCCTCCAGTTCGGCATTCATGGCTGACGCCAATTGGGTGAGGCGCTGACCAGCAAGCGCCGAGGCGGATTCATCGGCCTTCAGGCTGACTGTCGGCGCGCCGAGTTCCAGCGATGCAACCGTGTAAGTCACGCCGGGTGTCTGCGCGAGGATCGTGCGGGCTGCATCGCCCAGACGGCCGAGTATCTCGAAATCGTCGCCCATGATGGTAAAATCGATCGGGGCATCCGCCGGGGGGCCCTGCTCGAATGGCAAGGCGAGGAAGCGTGCGCCCGGGAATTCCGCGCGCATTTCGCTCTGGACCCTGGCGACAATCTCGTGCGTGCGCTGGTTGCCGTCCAACTGGACCCAGCCTGCTGCAAATCCTTCCACGCCTTCGGTATTGTTGATCATGTTATAATAGACGCGCGGCGACGGCTCACCCAAGACCCAGGTGACGGATTTCACGCCTTCCATCGCCTGAATAAGTTCGCTGGCATGCTTGGTCGACGCAATCGTATCGGAAAGATTGGCTTCCGGTGGCAACTGCATCGTGATCTGGAACTGGTCACGTTCCGTCTGCGGAAAAAACTGCGATGGCAGCTGACCGACCAGATAGAAGCCAAGGATTGCCGGGGCGACGGCCAGAACGATACCGAGCGGCGGGAACCGCAAGACCGCCTCAATGGTTGCCCGATAGCCGTCGGAGATGAAATCGACCGATACGCCGTCGCGCCACCAGCGGCGCGGTCGTTTGTGAGCACCCTTTTCCCAGCCTCGCGTGCGATCGAACCACCCCGCCATGGCCGGGATAAGCGTTACGGAAATCACAAAGGACGCGGTGATCGAATACACGACCGACAGACCGATCATGCCAATAAATTCGCCGGCGCCGCCGGGCAGAAGGGCAATCGGGGCGAATGCCAATGCGGTGGTCAGAGTCGATGCGGCCAGCGGTGCGAACAGGTGATTGAGGCTCTTGTCGATGGCCTGCAGGCGCGTCGCCCCGCGCGCACGCATCTGGTCGAAATCATCCACGACCACAATCGCATTATCGATCAAAAGACCGAGTGAAATAACGAGGCCGGTGACCGACATCTGATGCAGCGGGTTGCCGAACACCTTGAACAGGATCAGGACGAGCGCAACGGTGAGCGGTATGGCCGAACCGACCACGAGCGCCGAACGCCAGCCCATCGTGAAGAAAAGAACGACGATTACGATACAGGCTGACATCAGAAGGTTCTTGGCGAGGCCGTTGAGGCGCGCATTGGTATACGTGCTCTGGTCGAACACCGTATCGATGCGCAAACCAGGCGGTGTGTCTACGGCGAAATCCCGCACGACCTGGTGCGCGGTCTCGGCCCATTTATCGACGCGTTGGCCTTCCGAAATGAACGCAGCCACGAAAATCGTGCGTTTGCCACTTTCGAGCGCCATACGCACCGGTGGATCTTCGAACCCTTTCTGGACTGTGGCGACGTCACTCACCCGCACCGCCGTCCCGTCAGGCCGCTGCAGCAGCGGCACGCTGCGGATACGGGAAATGTTGTCAAACTCGCCACCGACTTCGAGGCCGATATTCCCACCATCGGTGCGCAGGCGCCCGGCCGGTGTCTTGCTGTCTGCCGAAGCGATCAGCGATGCTGCCTGGCGGACGGTCAGGCCGGCTGCTGACAGCGCCTCCGGATCGACAACGATGCGGACTTCTTCTGCAGGCACGCCGTAGAGATCGGTCAGTTCAGTGCCGGGCAGGCGTTGGAACCGGTCCTGAATGTTGAGCGCCATGCGCCCCATCACGGCGAGAGGCGGATCGCCTTCGCCCTCCCAGACAAGCCCGACTACCAGAGTGGCCGCACCGACATACTGCCTGTGGATATCTGGTGCACTGGTTCCCGGCGGGAATTTGGTCTTGGCGAGTTCGACCTTCTGGCGGATCAGGGTCCAGGCATCATCGACCTCTGCTTCAGTAAGGTCGTCGCGGATATTCAGGCTGACCTGCGATACACCCGGGCGCGAAACGGATTCCACTTCATCGACCTCGGGAAGTTCCATCAAAGCCGCTTCCAACGGTTCGGTGACGAGCGCCTCCATACGCTCGGCGTCAGCGCCCGGAAGTGTTGTCAGTACGAATCCATATCGCTCGACCAGCGACGGATCTTCCTGACGGCCAAGCGAAAACATCGCACCTAGGCCACCGATCAGGATGACCAATATGGTCAGGATCGTGAGGCGGGGGAGACGGAAAAACAGAGTACGCATATCGGACCGGGCCCTCAGCCTTCGTTCGGGGAATCGGCGCTGGTCGCGTCGCGCGGAATCACCGGCATGCCCGGCGCGATCCGCTGAAGGCCGTCCACGATCACGCGGTCACCTTCCTGAACCGGTCCGCGAACGAACCCCCGTCCGCCTTCCGAATGCACCATCTCGACCGGCCGCGGTTCGGCGCGCCATCCGTTCTCTGAGGGCACGGCAACGAACACGGTCCACAAGCCACGAGACGCGGTCGACATGGCTTTCACCGGCACCCAAAACCCAGGTTCGTCGATTTGGCGCTCCATCGACAGGCGCACTACCGCGCCAGCGGGCAATTCGCCGGGGTTCTCGACATCGAACATGGCAGTCACCGTCCGCCGGTCGGCATCTATTACGCCAGTCACCGTCCGCAATTTGGCATCAACGGGGCCGGTGTCGGCGACGAGCTCATAGATTTCACCTGGATGCAGGCGCGCCGCACTTTTGGCCGGAAGGCCGATTCGGGCTTCCAGATGACCCGTTTCGACCAATTCCAGCACGGGCGATCCGGGCGCCGCAATGGAGCCTTCGTCAACCATCCGTGCCGTGACGACACCATCGAACGGCGCCGTGATGCGGGAAAGGTCAATCTGGACACGCAACGTGTCAGCCTGTGCCTTGGCTGCGGCGATACGCGCCATGGATGTGTTTGCCTGCGCCTCAGCCTCGTCGACGCGCTGCTGCGAGACATGGCCTTGCAGTTTCAGGGTGCGCTGGCGCTCGACCGTATTCAGCGCGAGGGAATGGGCAGCGCGCGCCTCCTCGACGACCGCTTCTGCCGAGGCGAGCTGAGCGCCCAGGCTGCGTGTATCCAGGCGGGCAAGCGTTTCGCCCTGTTTGACCCGGTCGCCCATATCTGCCGCGATGGACTGGATGCGGCCACCACTGGAGAAACCGAGCTGGCTCTTGCGGCGGGCTTCGGCAAGGCCGCTGAACGATTCATCAATCCGAAATTCCTTCGCCAGTCGCACGGGTGACACTGAAACGGTCAGAGGTTCCGGCGCTTCAGAGGCAACTTTCGGCCCTTCGGCGCTGCGTAACTGTATCGCGGCAAAAAACAGTCCCGCGCCAACAAGGAACAGTATCACAAGGAAAACAACGCCCTTCAGAAAGGTCGGGCGCTTCTCGCGGGCCTCGTCGCCCTGATAGTGATCGGAAGGCGTCATGGTCTCAATCCTCAGACGTGGAGTCAGCGTGCCGCGCCTCGCCGGGCGGTTGCAGTCCCCGGAAGACGAGATCTGCGTGGAAGGCGATAAAGGCGCTTGCCGACACCGGCTGGTCAGTCGGGAGAAGCGCCGGAAAGTGCGGCAAGTGGGTCATCAATTGGGCAAGCCCGTGGGACGCGGCCCACACGGATTTTGCTGACAGGTAGGGGTCGAGTTTGGAGTCGAATACGCCGAGTGACTGGCCTTCGCGCACCATGTTGACGAGGACGCCGAAGGCCCGCCCCTTGTAAGTCTGGGTAAACGCCTCCCAGTCTTGCGACTGGACCTGAACCGGCGTGCCCCCAGCGTTTGAAAACGCTGCGGCGTAGTGGTGCGGGCGCTCCATCGCCGTCACGATATAGGTTGTGACGCATGCCCGCCCGCGTTCCGAGAAAGGCACATCGGCGCAGGAAATCTTGCCGACACGAGACAGGAGGCGTTCGAAGAAAACCTCCTTGAGTTCGTCGATCAGCTCCTCCTTGGAACCGAAATATTTGTATATGGCGGAGGGCGAGTAATCGATCTCTTCTGCAAGGCGGCGAATTGAAAGGCCTGCCTCGCCTTCTGTCGCAAAGACGCGCTCGGCCGCTTCGATAATCGCGCCGCGCACTTTGAGTCGGCGGCGTTCCGCCGGCGTTGCTTCGAGGGACAGGTCATCTGGCATGGGGCGTCAAATATCGTTGAAACATGTTCAGAAAGTGAACACTGTTCACCAAATTAGTCCTGTCCGGCAGTTCGGGCAAGCAGAAACATCGCGAGAAGCCTCTTTCGGTGGCGCGCCGGTCTGGCTATGTACCGGCATGGCAAATCGTTTCCCCCCTGCCCCGCCCGTTGGCACGACTATGCTGCCGGTTCGACCGAGCGCCGAGGCGCGCGCCCTGCTCGCGCTGCGCCGCTCCGCCAGCAAGCATCACATGACGGAGCCCGGCCCTTCGCCGGAGTCGCTCGATGAACTGTTGCGTGTGGCGGCCCGCGTGCCGGACCACCGAAAGCTGTCGCCCTGGCGGTTCATCGTTTTCGAAGGCGATGCGCGCATGTCGTTCGGCAAGGAACTGGCGCGGATCCATGACGCGAATACGCCCGACGCCGAATCCAAGGATGTGCTGGAAGCCGCAGGCCTGCCCCTTCGCGCACCCGTCATCGTGGCCGTGATTTCATCGCCTGACCATGCGCACAAGACGCCGGTCTGGGAGCAGGAACTTTCGGCGGGCGCGGTTTGCCAAAACCTGTTGCTAGCCGCGAACGCAGCCGGCTGGGCCGGGGTCTGGCTATCCGAGTGGATGGCGTTCGATCCGGGCGTCGCCAAGACGCTCGGCCTGACCGAGGACGAACGCGTGGCGGGATTTATCTATCTCGGCACGGCGACGATGGGATGCCCGGAGCGCCCACGGGCGGACATGAGCGAAAAGATCGTGCGCTGGACCTCTCCCGCCTGACTCAGCCCCGGCCGCGATAGCTCGCGACGCCGGTGTCGGGCACATAGAGGCCCGCA
Organism: Hyphomonas sp.; assembly: GCF_041689225.1. Taxonomy (GTDB): domain Bacteria; phylum Pseudomonadota; class Alphaproteobacteria; order Caulobacterales; family Hyphomonadaceae; genus Hyphomonas. The sequence goes on from NZ_JBDNGN010000082.1 coordinate 27,305, forward strand.
GGCACCTCACCGGATTGCCAGAAAACGTCGATCGGGATGCCGCCGCGCGGATACCAATAGGCAGAAATCCGCAGCCACTTTGCCTCGGTGAACGCATGTATCCGTTTGCCGATGGCGACCGAGCAATCCTCGTGGAACGCACCGTGGTTGCGGAAACTGGTGAGATAGAGCTTCAGGCTCTTGCTCTCCACCAGCCAGTCACCCGGCACATAGTCGATCACGATGTGCGCAAAGTCCGGCTGTCCCGTGACCGGGCAGAGCGAGGTAAATTCGGGGGCGACGAACCGGGTGAGGTAGAGGGTTCCGGCATGAGGATTGGGCACGCGTTCGAGGCGGGCGTCGTCAGGGTTTTGCGGAGCGGGAGTCTGCTGGCCGAGCTGGCCGAGCCCCTGGTAGATCGGATTATCAGGCATGGGGGAGAATTCCTGGAACGGGGACAAGATCGAACAAGAGGCCGAAATAGAGCGCATAGGCAAGCAGGAGAACGACGCCCTCCCAGCGCGCAATCTGTTTTCCGGTTATCGCAAACAGCATGAGCAGGAAGACAGACAGGATCAGCGCGCCGATATCTTCGAACGATATGATGCTCGCATGATGCCCCTGAGACATCGCCTCGGCAGAGATATCACCCCGGACGCTGAATGGATGGACCACCGCCGTGACACCGAGGATGCCCAACACGTTGAAGATATTCGAGCCGATGATATTGCCCAGCGCGACGTCTGACTTGCCGCGATAGGCGGCGACAACCGAGGTCACCAATTCGGGCAGGCTGGTTCCGATGGCGACGATTGTGAGGCCGATAATTGTTTCGCTGATCCCGAAATCCCGCGCGATGACGACACCCCCGTCAACCAGCAGCCGGGCGCCAAACACCACACCAACCAGTCCGGCCACGGCAATGACCAGCCCGAGGAACAGGCCGTAGCGAGCCTCGACGGCTTCGCCCTCGGCCACGTGCATCACGGCAGCCTCATTGTCGCGGCGCTGGTCTGCGACAAAAGAATAGGTGAGGTAGACGAACAAGGCGCCGAGGAGCGCTATGCCGACGGGGCGACTGAAAAGATCAAACCAGATCAAGGCGCAGAGCAGCGCCGTGACGGCAAGCATGATGAGCCCGTCCCTGGCCAGCGCGCGCGGATTGGTCAGGATAGGACGGATCATCGCAGCAACGCCGAGCACGAGCAGCACGTTGGCAATATTCGATCCGACGACATTGCCGACGGCGATGCCCACCGCGTTCTGGTCGATGGCCCTCAAACTGGTCACAAGTTCGGGAACCGACGTGCCGAAACCAACCAGGGTGAGGCCGATCACCAATTCGGAAATATTGAGCTTGCGCGCGACGCTGACCGATCCGCGGACGAGCGCCTCCCCGCCAATGAAAAGCAGGACCAAGCCGCCAAGCACCATCAAATACGTCATTCATTGCCCCGCAATCTGTCCATTCACTGATCATACGGTGTGTGCAGGCTGGCTGGCAAACAGAGACTGCCGTACCTGCTGCAACCGGGAAAAAGCGCCGAGATCGCTCGTATTTGTCCGAAAATTTGCCGTTAACGTGCAGTGTTTGGGGCGAAATCTGTCATCGGCAGGCTTATCTGCACACTAGACAGCCCTGTTCAGCCTTCATTTAGGAAAACTGGCGCAATCCTCGCATTGAAATCAAGATGGTAAATTCTCCGATGTCACAACGGCTTGCCCGCTTGACCACCGTAGCCGGGAGAGCTCTGACGCACCCCGCCACGGGCGTGTGCCTGCTGGGTGCCGTGACGGCGTGCGCCGGCTTTCCCGGGCACAGCGGAAATGGCACCGGGTCTATCAGCCGGCAGGTGCCGGTCGAGTTGGAGGGGCTGCCCTCCGGTTTGGACACCAAGGCAAAAGCCGTGCTCGAAACAGACGATGCAGCGCCTCGCAGCGTACTCGAATCGCGGCGCAAGGCGGCGGCGTCGGCCGACACGCTCGAAGAGTTCCTCGCATCCGAAGGCTATCTCGCGGCCGATGTGTCGCCCGAACTGATCGAGTCAGTCGACAAGAAACCGCGTCTGGACGTATCCGCCGGCGACATGTTCCATGTCGCCTCGGTCACCCTGACCCTCGATGCCGACGTAAGCGGCACGCTGACGGCGTCGCTCGAAGACGACCGCAAATCCCTGGCCATAGGGGCGCCTGCCCGGACTTCGGACATAGAGGCGCTGGATGCACAATTTGTCCGCACGCTTCGCCAGGGTGGCCACGCGTTCGCCGAAAGCGGCGGGATCGACGCACTAGCTTCGCGCAAGGACAAGACGGTCGAGCTGACCTACGCGCTGGCGCCCGGCCCTTTCGTTCGCCTCGGAGACATGGTCGTCCTGGAATCGGGGGGGTGCAAAGTCACAACGATTTGCGCCCTCCGGACCTGGAAACCGGGCGACGCCTATACACCCGACAAGATCGACCAGCTGCGCCTTCGCCTGCGCAGCAGCGGCCTCTTCGACGGCATCGGTGTAGAGTTATCCAAAACGCCAGACGAAGATGGTTACTACCCGGTCCAACTCACGCTTTCAGATGCCAAACGCCGCTCCGTCGGCGCTGGCGTTACAGCCTCGACCACTGACGGTGTCGGCGCAGACGCATACTGGGAGCGCCGAAACGTAACGGGTCGCGGTGACACGTTCCGGGTGCAGGGCGAAGTGGCGACAGTCGCGCGCGACCTGACCGCAGAGTATACGAGACCGAACATCGGCCGCTACGGGCGCACGCTCACGGCCGAAGCCGGCATTCGCGCCGAGGAGACCGACGCCTACGATTTGCAGGGCATCAAGGTTGGCGCAGCACTGTCTCAGCCATTCAACAAGCAACTCACGCTCTCTGCCGGCGCCTCGATTGATGCCACGCGAACGAAAGAGGCGAGCTTGAGCTCCCTGCCTGAGCCCATTGAACTCTACACGCTTTCATTTCCGCTCGCCGTAACCTATTCGACGGTCATGCAACCGCTCGATCCGCAAGCGGGCCAGCGCGCCTTTCTCGGTATCGAACCCGGCATGTCGGTGGGCGACTCGACGGCGGGCTACACGCGCATGCTTTTGACCGGCTCCACTTACCACAAGATTGCGGATGGGCCGTTCGTCGCCGCCATACGTGGCGAATTCGGCGCCTTTCTGGGTTCCAACGCCGTTCCCATCGACCGCCTGTTCTTCGCGGGAGGTGGCGGCTCGGTGCGCGGCTTTGAATACCAGAGCCTGTCGCCACGCGACGCAAACGGCGCCCTGATTGGCGGTCGAAGTCTTTTTGACGTTTCGGCTGAACTCCGCTGGCGGCGCAGTGACAAGCTCGGTTATGTACTGTTTGTTGACAGCGGCGCGGCAGCTGACAGCGCCGACGAAGTCTTCAATAACATGCGCACAGCCGTCGGCTTTGGCTTCCGGTATTATCCGGGCTTCGGTCCGATCCGGGTTGATATCGCAACGCCAGTCGATAGGCGCGACGGGGAAGATCCGGTCCAGTTTTACGTATCCATCGGGCAGTCATTCTGATGGCCTTCGTCCAAACATCCGTCAATTTCATCCGTCGTCGGCCATTTTCGTCGGCAGGCGCGGGGATTGTTGTCTTCCTGCTTGTGATGATCATGGGTGTGCGCCTTTGGATCAACAGTGATGGCGGGCGAGCCTATGTCCTGTCGCAAATCGACGGTCGGACGGTCGCCAGCCTGGGAACGATATCGGCATCGGGCCTGACAGGCGACCCGCTCAAGCGCATGCATCTCGACCGGCTGTCGATCGCCGATGCCGAGGGCACATGGCTCAACACCAGCGACCTCAGCCTGAAATGGACACCGCGCGCCCTCCTGTCTCGCAAAGTGGAACTCAATCTCGCCAGTGCTGGCGAAATAACGGTCCTCCGCCGTCCTGAAACAACGCCGAGCGAAACGTCAGGCGAAAGCAGCTGGAGCGTCACACTCGAAGATCTCAATATTGGCAAACTCTCGCTCGCCGAAGGCGTCGCCGGACCAGCCGCCGCGTTCAGTGTGTCGGGGGCATTTTCCAGTGGACGCGATGCGGTCGTTACAGCCAAACTGGACATTGTACCGCTTGAAGGCCTTGGCGACCGATTCAGGATCGATGCCCAGCGGGACGCCGCCGGTCAGTTCAAACTGGACGCCGAGGGAAAGGCACCCGCGGGCGGCACGTTCGCGACTCTACTGCAACTTGCGGCCGGGCAGAGCGCCAGCCTGAGCGCCTCAGCTGACGGCACAATAGACGAAGGCGATGGCTATTTCCTGATGAAGGTCTCAGGCGAGGACGCTGCGTCGATGACTGCCAAGATCGTGGCTGGAAGATTGACTACGAACGCCGATCTCGACGCAACCGTCTTGCCTTTTCCGGACACGTTGCGGCAATTGCTCGGCGCGAACGCGCGATTCGTTTTGGGCGCCGATATCAATAAGAATCTGGCGGCGTTCGACCTGTCCGCAAGCTTGGCGTCGGGCACGTTGGCCGCCACAGGCAAGGCGAACATTGACACGAAGACACTGGATGGCCCCGCCGCAATCAAGCTCGATTTCACGGGCCTCTCCGACCTAGCGGGATTTGAAGCCGACCTCTCGCTGGACGGAACACTCGCGTTGGCCAACGACGTGCCAACCTACACAGGCGGCGCGATCCTCACCGCGCATGAGGGGGCGGACCTGTCCTTCAGCCGGCTTTCGGGACCCTTGACGGTTTCGCTTATCACTCAACAGATCACGTTCAAAGCCGAGCTCACCGGTGATGGCATCCTGTCGGGTAATCAAAGCCTGTCCGGCCTGATGGGAGTTAAGCCCCATCTGGTGGCGAGTGGCGTTTACGCACGCGATACCGGCATCCTCACCCTCTCCCCCTCCGTACTTGAGCTGCCAGAGGGCAAGGTTTCTGCCTCGGGCACGTTGAGCCCGAAGGCGCGCACGCTTGATTTGCGTGGCACGGTGGACCAGGCCCTTTACAGCTTGCCCGGCGGGTTCGGAGGGCGGGCATCTGGAACATTCCGCGCGCACGGCATTCTCAACAAACCGCAAATCGAGACGATCCTGACGGGTATCGAGTTTTCCGGACTGCCCGATACGATACAGCCACTGATAGGTGCTGCGCCGAAACTGAACGCATCGCTCGCCGTCGATGGCAACACGATAAGTATCGCGAAGTTAAAACTGTCAGGCGCCGGCGTTCAGTTCGACGGTGGCGGCCTGTATCGCATTGGCGATGCCAGCACACTGCGCTTCGACTTTGTGCAAACCGAACCGCTCGACATCAGCGGGAACAGGTTTGACCTCCACGCTGGCACGGTCAGTCTTTCGGGCCCCGCCAGCGCGCTTGAGATAGGTGTCGCCTCAGCAGGTGGCGTTTTTGAGATCGCCTCCCGACGCATCGAACAAGTCGCCACGACGACCACGCTCGGCATTAGCGACGGGCGTTTATCAGGGCCAATGGCCGTGAGCGGCAAACTGGCGGGCGAAACGCTGGACCTGACAGCTGATCTCGTGCGCGCCGATGAAGGCACCCTGATCGAAAACTTGAACGGCACATATGGCCCGCTTAGAATTACAGGCCGGGCCGAAATAAGCCCGGCTGGCGACCTTGTCGTTCTGGTAAATGCCGAGGGCGACGGCCTGAAGACCGAAGACGTGCAAATTGAAAGCCTTCGCGCCACTGGCAGCATCGTGAAGGAAGGCCAGGAGCCGATGTCGATCGTGGCCCATGCTGATGGTAGCGGTGCCAAACTGCCATCGGCCTTCCGGCTTGATACGTTCACGGCAGACATCAAGAACAACAAGGACGGTTACGATTTCAAGGCCAGTGTGAAGAGCGACCAACCCTCGCGACCATTCGATTTTGCGGTTTCGGGACAGGCTGTCCTGTCCGGCGCATCGCCCCATGGCACGTTCAACCTGTCAGGATCAGCTCTTGGCGAACCGCTCAGTACACCGGAACCGGCTCACTGGAGTCTTGGCGAGACCCCCGATCTGGATGGGCGGCTTTCGCTTCTCGGTGGCGAGGTGAAAGCCAAACTTTCGGGCACCGGCGAAACGGCGCTGCTGGCAATCGATGTCAAAGCCGTGGATTTCGGCGCACTGTTTGCACTCGCCAACTTGGGCGATGTCGATGCGCGCCTCAACGGCCACGGCGAGTTTCGGCCCATCGGCCTATCCCCGTCCGGATCCTTTGCCTTCTCCGCTACCAGCCCCATTCCAGGACTCGATACGTCGCTTTCACTCGACCTGACTGGACGTCTCGATGACAGTACACTGAAAGTCAATGCAAGGAGCAATTACGGCAAGGACCTCGTCCTCGTCGCAGACCTGGCATTGCCCATCACGCCGTCTGCCGAATCCCTCGCCCGTCTGGACCGAACGCAGTCTTTGACTGGACGCGCCACCCTGAACGGCGACCTGGGCGCATTGCATACGGCTGCGCTTGCCTATGGCCACGATATTGGCGGTCGGATCGATGCGGCAGCGACGATGTCTGGATCGCTTTCCGAGCCCGTCTACAAGGCAAATGCGGATGTCACCGGCGGGATTTACGAATTCGGTACGACGGGACTCAAACTCACCGACATCACCCTGAAGGCCGGTCTTGCCGACGAGAAGATATCTCTCAACGGTTCGGGCAAGAGCGCTGGAAACGGATCAGTGGCGCTGGATGGTACGCTCGGCCCGGATGCTGGTCGGCTGAACGCCAACCTGACCCGGCTGCTTGTCTACGAACGCGACGGGGATATGGCCCGCCTCAGCGGCAAGGTCACATTCACCGAAGACGAAAGCAGACGCCTTGTCTCGGGTAAATTGACTGTCGACGAAGCGCGCGTGTCGCTCGACAATCTCCCCTCATCGGGCCCGAAAGCCATTGATGTCCGCTGGAGCGACGGCGATGAACCGACCAATACACCCAGCAAATTGCGACAATCCCTGAACCTCGATATCGACATCGACGCTGCGCGCCGCGTGTTCGTCACCGGCCGGGGACTCAATAGCGAATGGGCGCTCGATCTCACGGCGACAGGAACCGTATCGAACGTGAGTCTGGCAGGCCAGGCAACGATGGTGCGCGGCGACCTTGATCTCGCTGGACGCCCCTTCGTCTTCGATACCGGAAAGATCACCTTTGACGGCCCGTTCGACACGGCGCGGATCGCCATTGACGCCGCTCGGTCGGTCAACGGGTTCGTGGCGCGCGTCCAGGTCTCCGAGAAACCGACCAATCCGGTATTCGAGTTGTCGAGTACGCCTGACCTGCCGCAAGACGAGATCCTGTCCCGATTGCTGTTCGGGCGCTCATCGATTGACCTGTCCCCTGTCGAGGCTGCGCAACTGGCCTCCTCAATTGCCCGTCTCAGCGGTCGAAGCGTCGGCTTCGACCCGGCCGCCGAATTGCAGGCCGTTCTGGGCGTCGACCGCCTGTCGATCAGATCGAACGATGCCGGAAATGCGGAACTTGGTGTGGGTCAGTACCTGGCTGATGACGTCTACCTACAACTGAATGCTGCCGGTGCAGACGGCAGTTCTGTCGAAGTCGAATGGGAACCTGCAGATCAAATCTCCGTGATGTCGGAAACCACGTCGACCGGCGAAAACAAGCTCTCCATAAGGTGGAAAAAAGACTATTAGTCTGGGATTGGCGATTTTTTTGGGATTTGAAACCAAAGGTTTATAAATAGCCGCCATTTTCATGCCTCGATAGCAGCCTACCCAACGCCTGCGCTATCGAAGCCCTTCGCGTTTCATATTTTTGATAGCGGTCGCGCTTGCCTAAACACCCAGTGCGCGAAATGCATGGTGCACTTTAGAGGGGTATTTGAAGTGAAGCACGAACCAAGACAGTCCAGTTCGCGGGCTCCAACACGCGTTGACCAACTCGTTGGCGGCAAGATTCGCGCCCTCCGGATTGCGCAGAATCGCACGCTCGCAGAACTCGGCGCCGAACTCGGAATCAGTCACCAGCAGTTGCAAAAATACGAGACCGGAACAAACCGCCTCAGCGCGGGCATGCTGTCCACTGTTGCCGAAGCCCTGCGCGTGCCGATTGCCGATCTGTTCGAGGATGACAGCGACGCCGACAGCGTTTCAATGGATCCGTCGATGAAAGTCCGCGCCGAATGCCATGACTGGATCGACCGCACCAAGTCCACCGAAAAGCTCGAGACCATGGCCCGCGTTCTGAAGGCCTTATCCAGCGGCTGACGGACCCGGCGGCGTGAACGGCTTCAACGCCTCTTCGCGGTTGCTGGCCCTGTTGGGGTGTACGAACTCGTCGGCGAACCAGAAGGCATCGTTGGCCTCGAAAATGCTTCTCAACCAGTCGAGAACGATCCTGCCCTGCGGAAGGCGCCATACGCGTTCCGTGTAAGTGAGCCAGAACTCGATTGGCGCGACTTCCGGAAGCTCAAGCGGTACGAGTGTCGGCGCCACCGTGCCGATATAGGATGGCAAGAGGGCGATACCCCCGCCGTTCCTGCACACTTCAATCATCGAGCTCGCTGAATTGGTGACGAACGCGAAATTGATCATCTTCTTGAGCTCCGACATTTTCGGCGCCCATCGTTCGATCTGCATCACATAGGCCTGGTGCAGGATGCACTGGTGCCGGAAATACTCGAACATGCTGTTCGGGGCGCCATGTTCCTCGATATATTCGGCGGAGGCGAAACTGATATAGTGCAGCGTACCCAATCGACGTGAAATGAGGTCGTGGTTCTTCGGCTCGGTGAATTGTATGCCTATGTCGGCCTCTCCGGCCCCGATGTCCGGCGTGTGCTCAAGCACGCTCATCTTGATCTGAATACGCGGATTGGCTTGCTGGAAGTTCGGAAGACGGGGCGCGATCCAGTAGGGCCCAAGCCCGTCGCCTGTCGCGAGCGCAATCACGCCTTCCGCGGGCTGGCTCCTGTCGGAGGCTTGCTGATCAATGAGATTCGCGGCGTCGGCCATGACGTGGGCATGCCGCAGCGCCACCTTGCCGACTTCCGTCAATTCGACGCCGCGCGTCGAACGCACGAACAATTGCGTATTGAGGGCTTTTTCCAGGTCATCGATCTTCCGGCCAATCGTTGGCGGAGACTCGCCAAGACGCGCCGAAGCGGCACTCATGCTGCCGAGTTCGGCGACGATCCTGAAGACCCGCAGATTGTCCCAATCAATGCGTTCTGACGACATCGCTACTTCCCTGAACTTCAGCAGAAGACCCGAACTTCTACCCGGGGACATATATAGTGACTGTACAATAGCGTCATCATATCAATTAGGCGAGTATTCGTGAGATTACTCGCCTCGATTTATTGCCTCATGCGGCGCGACGCAGAGTGATAAATCCCGGCTCGACTATGACGGATTCGCACGTAATCTTGAGGACCCAGTCCCGAATACTTCCGGGCCCACCGAGGCAAAGCCTGTGCTCGCGCCTGACGATCGGCAGCGGGCGGGCCGAAACGGCGCCGAGGCGGGAAAATCCGCGCATGCACTGCGTTTCGCACCAGTTCCAGCGATCTTCCACCGTGGCGCATTTGAAGCCGTCGTGATCGAGCGGCTTGCGCAGGATAAAGAGGTCCCTGCCATCGACGATCAGGTGGGACACGATAGTGTCGAAATAGCTCGGCGCGCGGCCGCCGAATGTCTCGGGGTCCGTCAAAAGGCGAACAGCATCCACCTGTGCGCTGGAAATCATGCCCTTCGGCAAAGGATTACGAGACAACCTCGCCAAGCGCGTGGGAATTTCCGGATAGAACATCGGTCGGCTCCAATCACAACCCGATCAGGCGCCCCCGCCATCCCTTCGTTCTAGAATAAGCCTGCGCTGGCGGCCTCGCCAGTTACGAATCGGCCATATGACTGTTGTTTAAGATTGGCGGCGCGATGCCGATGCCCGGCATAGCGGATCGAAACCACTGAAGGTCGATCCGGTTGGGAGACTCAAACGCCCTATCCTATGATGACCTAATGGGGATTCGATCCGTCAGGCTGACTTGGCATCTGCGTCCGGCTGATCCGGCAGGGGCGATGTCCACCGCCCGTTATTTTCTCGCAGCCACGGCATCACATCGTTGCCGGCAAGCGGTCTCGCAATCAGGTAGCCCTGCGCGAAGGTCGCGCCCGCCTTTCTGAAAAAGTCCAGCTGTTCTTCCGTCTCCACACCTTCGGCCACCACCGACATATTCAGCAGGCGCGCGAGCTTCAGGCTCGTTACAACCGTCAGCCGCGCGAAACTGTCGGTCAAGACATCCTGAACAAACGTCAGATCGAGTTTCAGTTCGGAAAACGGGTAGAGTCGCAACTGCTCGAAACTCGTTGTGCCGGTGCCAAAATCGTCAACGCTCAGATGGAATCCCTTGATCCTCAGGCGGGAGAGCACCTCCAGGACATCGGGCGAATACTCGATAAGCTGGTTTTCCGTAATCTCCAGTGTCACCATGTGCGGCGAAAGGCCGGTCTCACCGAGCGCCGAAACGATGCGCTCCGGCAAATTCTTGTCCATGAGCAGGCTCGGACTGATGTTGAATGCAAACCCGAGATCAACCCCTTCAGCACGCCATGTGCGGGACTGAACCGCAACCTGTTCGATCAGGCTCAATGTCAGTTCAGGCATCATGCCGAGCGATTCACTCGCTAGCAAATACGCGTACGCGCTTTGCAGGTCCGCGCCCGGCGGCGCGTGCCTTGCGAGCACTTCGACGCTATGAATCCCACCTTTGGTGAGATCGAGCTTCGGCTGGTAAACCGGGACGATCGTTTTTGCGTCCAGCGCGGCTCTCACCTCATCCCGTGAGACTTCGATCACTTGCTTGGACGGCTGACTCATCTCGGACAGGATCATTTTCTGCAGCGTATTCGCTTTCAGCGGTTTTCTCAACGCGCCCAACTTTCTGACACCCGCCAGCCGGGCCATTGTGTGGACGGACTCGATGACGGCCGGCTTCTCGCTGCTGACGGTAATCAGGGCTCCGGAATAATTTCGGCTGCCAAGTTCGCGGAGCACCAGGACGCCGTCGATATTCGGCATGTTCAGGTCGCACAGGATAAGGTCGAACGCCTCGGGCCACCATCTGGAGACCTTGGGCGCCGTCCTCCGTGACGGTGACTTCGCCAGCGCCCAATGCCAGCAACGTCTCTTCTGCGATCACGCGGAAAAGTGGATCATCGTCAATAACGAGGACATTGCGGAGGGACACAAACGTGACTGCCTCACTGTGGAGTCAGCATTGTTCCATTTAAAGTCTTTATGATCTGATAATCATGCTGCCGTTCTACTGCCGCTAATGCAGAAGGCGGACGGACGATTCTTTCATCGGGCCGACACCATCCGGAACCGGGATATCAGAAGCGTCATAGTCAGTCTGAAGCACCAGGTTCGGCCCGTTATTGAGCTGGAACGCCTTGGCGATGATCACCGTGTATTCCGATTTGTCGGCTACGGGCGAATTGCCGTCGATGACCAGCTTGTCGTCGGGCAGGTAAACCGTGCCGACAAGACGCCGCGCATCGTCGCTGCGAATGACATGGCCCCGCACCAGCACCTTGGCGCCGAGCGTTCGCGTCGTCGTGGCATTCTTCGAGTTCGAGAAGAACAGGAGTCCAGCCATAATGCCTGTCTTGGGCGCTGTCAGGTCCACGGTGGACAGGGTGTTGAAGTAAAGCTTCGACGTGTCGCCCGTCAGATAGAATCCGACATATTCGCCCACCAGAGACCCGCCACGATCAACCTTCAGCGGACCATCCTTGATGATGTATATCCCGGGGCGCAGCTCTGCGGTGCCTCCGTCGATGTCAAGGCCGCCACAATAGGTGCCGGGATAAAGCACCTGGTTCTTTGTTACCCTGAGGTCGAACTCATCGCACATGCCGACGCGCGGCGCTGTTCGGCCAGCAAGCGGGTCGTCAATCTGAGGCGCATCGGTGACCGGTGGCTTCATCGTCTTCGGTGGCAGTCCAATAAAACCGCCCGCCGTGTAGATTTCGTCGGCCACGACTTGGGCCAGGCGGCTGACCTGCATGGAAGCGATGTCGGTGGAGTTGGAATAGATGGCGCAATGTTCTGCTGTGAGGCGCGCCTTCTGGTTCAGCACAACGGTCCGAACAGCGCTCGGCGACAAGCCGATCATGCAGATGTTGCTCGCTTCACCCACCAATCGGGCGGTGGCCGATGCCGAAAGCGATTTCACTTGTGCAGCAGGACCGGGAAAGAAGGTTTTTGGCGGCGCACGGACCGTGACGTCAACCGTTAGCGTGTCCAAATGCGCCTGCGCAATCGCGCTGATGTTCGGATTTTTGGCTGTCGCCATGACGAATGCCTTTGCAGATTCCTCGATCCGCTGGCCGTTATTGGCCGAGATCGCGAACTCGCGTGCAGCGGAGAGGGCCGCGTTGTCGGCTAACACCTGCAGGGACTTCTTCTGTCCTTCGATTGCCGACATATCGATGACCCCACCGACGATGGCTGTCAGCGCGCAAAGGGCCAATGCAGCCGGCACAACCACGTTGGCACCGGTGTCAAAGACGAATGAAATTGGGCGCTTGAAGGTGGTAGTCATGCTTGGGTACTCGAGATTTTGCTATTTAACTATCGTACTAACGTTACAGAAGCGCGTTCCAGGTCGCTCAATTTTCATTAAATTTCTCACCCGGATTTGAGCCTTTCTTGGTTAATTTCTGCGACGTTGCAGGCTGTTCCATTGAGAAGTAGCCGCCACCTTGCACACTTCGCCCCCAACTGTGCCGATCTACCGCTCCATCCGGCTACGCCTCACGCTGCTTGTGGTCGTCCTGATCATCACGACCGTGATGTCGATTTCGGGCTTCATGGCGTGGAAGGGTTTCGAGCGCGAAGTCGCCAGCCAGCAGAGCCTGCTCGCTGGCGCGGCATCCGCTTATGCCGCCGCCATCGCAGACCCCGTCGCCGGCAATGACAAGGCCGCGGCGGTCTCGATGCTGCGAGGCGTACGTGACCTGCCGGGCATCGTCCAGACAGACATCACGTTGGCAAACGGCCGCGTGTTCGCGCAGCTGGGCAGCGGTGCAATCCTGCTCGGCCGGGACGATGCCAGTGCGCTGACCGCACGTGACCTGTTTTCCTCACGCCAGATGCATGTCGAAATTCCGATCCTGAATGGTGGCGAACAGGTCGGCAAGCTCGGCATGCTGGCCGACATTTCCGCGCTTCGCGAAGCTGTGTTCGACAGCCTTCGGGCCACCGCCATCATGTCGCTGGTCGCTATCTTCACCGGCATCGTCCTGGCCCAATGGCCCATCACTCACCTGACACGCCCCCTGCGCCAGCTGACTGCCATGATGGCCGCCTTTCGCGACGATGAAGCGGCGTCAATCGAACGGATCGAGGGGGGGCGCGACGAAACCGGCGTCCTCGCAGAAACCTTCAACACAATGATCGGCAGCATTGTCGAACGCGACGCTAGGCTCGCACGTCATCTCGCTTCGCTCGAGCAAACCGTTGAAGAGCGCACGCACAGCCTGCGGATCGCACGCGATGAGGCCGAAGCGGCCAATGCGGCGAAGTCCAACTTCCTCGCGACGATGAGCCATGAAATCCGCACCCCAATGAACGGCATGATGGTGATGGCCGAGATGCTCACCTCCGCCGACCTCTCGCCGCGTCATCGTCGGTATGCTGACATCATTTACAGGTCGGGCAAGAGCCTGCTGACGATCATCAACGATATTCTCGACCTGTCCAAGATCGAGTCCGGCAAGATGGACCTCGAAATATTGCCCGTCTCACTCGATTCCCTGGTGGCCGATGTCGCCAGCCTGTTCTGGGAACGCGCCCGTGAAAAGGGCCTGCAGCTGGCGACGTATGTCTCGCCAAACGTACCCGTCTCGATCATGGGCGACCCGACCCGCCTGAACCAGATCGTGACGAACCTTGTCAATAATGCGCTGAAGTTCACGTCGTCGGGCGGAGTCACAATCCGTGTCGATGCGCGCCCCGGCCCTGACAAAGAGTCGGTGACGATCAGCATCGACGTGGAAGATTCAGGCATCGGCATCGCCGAGGACAAGATCGGCGCCGTTTTCAAAGCCTTCTCCCAAGCCGACCAGTCGACAACCCGGGAATATGGTGGCACCGGCCTTGGCCTGTCGATCTGTAGCCGATTGGCCGATGCGATGGGCGGAACGATTACGGTCGAGAGTGAACCCGGACGCGGCAGCGTGTTCCGGCTTGAAGTCGTCCTGCCCGTCGACCAGGCCGCGCCAGCCCTTCCATCGGTCGGTTTGTCGGCCATGGTCCGTGTCGGAGCGGGGCAAGTCCAGGATACGCTGGAGCGTAGCCTGCGTGACTTCGGCTGTACGATTGTGTCGGGCGATGCCGACTTCATCATCGGAACATCGAACACGCTGCAGGCCGATACCGCCCCGGCCGGCGTGCCATGCATCGTTCTTTCCGATATCGGCGATACGATGGCCGATGCGCTGCTGCGCGACGGTACGGCCGTCGATGCGCTCGCCAATCCGGTCTCGCGCGCCGAGCTGTCGGACCTCCTGGCCCGCACCGCAACCGGGGACTATCTCGGCACCGCCGTGCGCGATTCCAGGACAACCCACGCCGAAACGCCGTCGTTCGAAGGCAAGTCGATCCTTGCTGTCGATGACAGCCCGGTCAACCGCGAAGTGCTTCGCGAGACGCTCGGCGCACTCAGGATCGCCGTGACGTTCGCGGTGAACGGCAAGGAAGCCGTTGAAATGGCAGCAGCCGGCGCCTTTGACATCATCCTCATGGACGGATCGATGCCGGTCATGGGCGGTATCGAAGCGACACAGCTGATCCGCGCGCATGAGACAAAGACCGGTTCGCCGCGCACCCGCCTCCTCGCCCTGACGGCGCAGGTCAGCGGCGATGATGCCAGTACATGGCGCAGCGCCGGCGCAGATGGCTACCTGACGAAGCCGTTCACGATGGAGCGCCTGGTAGCCGCCCTGTCCGATTCGGACTCGTCCGAGGCCGCGATGCAGGCGGGCCAGCCTGATCCGTCGGACGTCACCGGCGAGCTGCTCGCCTTGGACACGCTTGCCAGCATGGATGCGCTCGGTTCGCAATCAGGCCGGAATGTCCGCCAGCGCATCTGGACCATGTTCCACGCCGAGGCGCCGCGCGCCTGCACCTCACTGGCCACGCTGATCAACACGGGTGCGGCCAACCCGGAAATCGTTCGTCAAGCGCATGCACTTAAGTCGATGGCGCTGAGCGCTGGCGCCAGGCGCGTAGCGCAGATATGCGAATCGCTTGAGCGGGACGCAGGCAACGGCCAGCCCCGTGACGGCCTGACCGAGACGTTGGCCTCGCTGGCATCCGCGCTGGAGGCGACCTACGACGCGATGGGATTCCACACAGACGGCGAGGCACCCGCCCGGTCGGCCTCCTGACAGGCTGGCCTCAGCGTAGCGAGGACAACACGTCGAACGGACTGGACGGTGTCACGTCACTCGATTTGGGTCTGTCTTGCGTCACGCGGCCGGGCGCCTGCTTGAGGCTGAGGCCGATCCGTTTGCGCGCAATATCCACCTCGAGGACAAGAACCCTGACCACCTGCCCCGTACTGACCACCGTATGAGGATCCTTGACGAACGTGTCCGAGAGTTCTGAAACATGGACGAGGCCGTCCTGATGCACGCCGATGTCCACGAATGCGCCAAAGGCGGTGACGTTCGTAACGACACCTTCGAGGCGCATGCCCGGTTTAAGGTCGGAGATTTTTTCGACGCCGTCCTTGAACGTGGCCGTCTTGAATTCCGGGCGCGGATCGCGTCCAGGCTTTTCGAGCTCGACCAGAATGTCTTTTACCGTCGGGACGCCGAATATCGCATCGGCAAACTCTTCCGGCTTCAGCTTGGCCAGGAAGGCCCTGTCGCCGATCAGATCGCTCAGCTTCCGACCTGTTTTCTTGGCGATGCGCTCAACCACGGGATAGGCCTCGGGGTGCACAGAGGAGCCATCAAGCGGGTTCTTGCCCTTGGCGATACGCAGGAAGCCCGCGGCCTGTTCGAAGGCCTTGGGCCCGAGCCGGGGCACATTTTTGAGATCACTCCGCGACTTGAACGGACCATTCTTGTCGCGATAGGCCACGATATTCGCGGCGATTGTCGCATTCAGGCCGGCAACGCGCGCGAGAAGCGACGCAGACGCCGTGTTGACGTCCACGCCGACGGTGTTGACGCACGCTTCGATGACACCATCCAGCGAGCGAGCCAGAGCAGACTGGTCAACATCGTGCTGGTACTGGCCCACGCCGATCGCCTTGGGTTCGATTTTTACCAGTTCCGCCAGCGGGTCCTGAAGGCGGCGCGCAATGGAAACCGCGCCGCGAATACTGACATCAAGGTCGGGGAATTCCTTGGCTGCCAGTTCGGACGCGGAATAGACCGAGGCACCGGCTTCCGAGACCATGAGGCGCGTCAGGTTGAGGTCGGGCAGCTTCGCGGAAAGATCCGCCACCAGTTTCTCTGTCTCGCGCCCCGCTGTGCCGTTGCCGACGCTGACAAGTTCCACCTTGTGCTTCTTGCAAAGGGTCGCGAGCGTTGCGAGAGACCCCACCCAATCCTTGCGGGGCTCGTGCGGGTAAATCGTTGCCGTATCGAGCAACTTGCCCGTCGCATCGACGACCGCGATCTTGCAGCCGGTGCGGATGCCCGGATCGATGCCCATGACCACTTTCGGGCCCGCCGGCGCCGCCATGAGGAGATCGCGCATGTTCATTGAAAAGATCCGGATGGCTTCGCCGTCTGCAGACTCCTTCAACCGGGTGATCGATTCCCGCGAGCTGGCGGGCTCGAGCTTGCTCTTCCACGCGGCCTGAGCGGTTTCCGCCAGCCAGTCGTCGCCGGGGCGCCCCTTCTTGGCGATGCCGAATTCGGTGCAGATTTCCCGCACCGCCGGATGGTCACTCGGATCGGCGTGCGGCACGGCGAGCTTGACGCGCAGGATGCCTTCCTTCTGCCCGCGCAGCAGTGCGAGCGCCCGGTGGGAAGGCATCACGTTGATGGGCTCATCGAATTCAAAATAGTCAGCGAACTTGGCGCCTTCAGCCTCCTTGCCCTTCACGAGGGAGGAGCCGAGCTTGCCGCTGGTCCAGACGGTCTCGCGGATCTTGCGCACCAGACGCGGCGTTTCGGCCATCTTTTCGACGATGATCTCGCGCGCGCCGTCCAGCGCACTGTCCTGGTCGGACACGCCCCTCTTGGCCGACACGAAGCCTTTTGCTTCCGATGCGGGCGACAGTGCCGGATTGGACAACAGCCGCTCGGCGAGCGGCTCCAGGCCCGCCTCCTTGGCGATCGTCGCCTTGGTGCGCCGCTTGACCTTGTAAGGCGTGTAGATGTCTTCCAGCTCGACCTTGGTCCTGGCGGCCATGATTTCCCGCTCCAGCGCAGGTGTCAGCTTGTCCTGCTCCCGAATGGCGTTCAGCACCGCCACGCGGCGGCTGGCGAGATCCGTCAGGTATTCAAGGCGCTGGGTGAGCGCCCTGAGTTGCGTGTCATCGAGGCCGCCGGTGCGTTCCTTGCGATAGCGCGCGATGAAGGGAACCGTCGCGCCCTCGTCCAGCAGGTCCATAACGGCTGAGACCTGCCGCTCAGCCACGCCAAGTTCCTCAGCAATCTGTCGTGCGATGGCATTCCCGGCAGATGAAACAGTGGAGCGTGATGTGGCGGTCATGGATTAAAGCCTTTGAAATGCAGTGGATTAGTACACCCGGACGTGGGCGAACCAGCAAATTCACCGCAAATCGTTCACACCTCGTTTACGCTTGGAAAAAAGGATGCAGCGACAGGTTTCCCAGCGGCGGTCGATGCCGAAAATGCTGACTGTCAGGTCCGGACCGGACTCATCAGCTCAGGCCCTGTTTACACTGGTGCCGGTTGAGAGACTCGAACTCCCGACCCTCTGATTACAAACCCTCACTTAGCAATTTGGCCGATCTGTCCCAGGGTCGCTGACGGGGTATACGTCTACCACTATTTCCATGACCGCGAAGACCTGGTTAAGAAATGTCTCGAACGCAGCTACGAACTTTATGACGCATTCATTGATTACGCAGACGCGCATAGCCGAACCGGCCACGAAAAGGCGGCCATCGTCTCCCACCTGAATACGCAGGCCATGGTAGGATCGCTCCAGCCGGTCGCTGGCTGGATGGGGCTCGATATCCTGTCGTCCGCGCTGCAGAAGCGCACGCAGAAGCGGTTGCGCGAGATTCTGAGCCGGACCGAAGCGTTTGCAAAAGAAGGCGTGGCCGACGGAAGCCGGAGGCCCCAGGATTATGAACCTGTCACGCCGGTCCGGGCCGGTGCCTATCTCTGGATCCCGAAATGGATATCCGACATTGATCCGCCGGCACCGTTCCGGATCGCCGATGAAGTCGTTGCCTTGTTCAGCCTCGGCCCGATGGCCCCATCGGATGCCTAGCAACAATAAAGACAGCGTGTTGCGGTGAGGACGGGTCAGCGCATGTGAGGCCCAGCTCACTCACCGGCCCCGCATGCGCCAGACCCTGCTCGAAATTCCTCCAATCCCGCCCGCTTTCGTTTTTGAACGGATGCGGCGAGACACGTCCGTCGTGCGGCCACCCGAATGGCGGGCTGGCCGCCGGATGGTCTGCTAGCTTCCGAACTGATAGGAGGCCGCAATCTTGATGTTGCGCCCAGGCTCGGAGACCCCTTCGAAGACACGTTCATAATCATGGTCAAAGAGGTTATCGACGCCGACATCAAAGCGGACGTCCGGCGCGAAATCAGGACGCCAGGATGCGTAGAGGTCGATGACCGCATAGCCCGGACGCTCTTCAGAAACCGTCAGCCCGACGAGCCCATCTGCCTGCCTGCTTGTAAAATCATCGGCGAGCTGCACGCGTGTGCCGAAGCGGGCATTCCACTCAGGCACCTTGACCCCCAGATTGAACGCAAGGCGGTCAGGCGTGAGCGACCCCAGGTCCGATCCGTCCGAGAGGTTTGTCCCGTCAATGCTCGCATAGCTCACCTTGGCGAACCAGCGATCGGAATCGTATTGAAGTTCGCCTTCAATCCCATCAAGGCTTGCCGCGTCGATATTTGCAGATTCCGACGTCCCGAATGAGCAGGGCTGGAAGAAAGGCGGCGCAAAACAGGTCGCGTCAGGTATCACATCGACCGTCAGGTTGATCAGCTGATCGGCGTCCGTTTCAAAATAGCTGAGCTTGGCCTGAAGGCGGTCCCCCCGGGATGCGAGGTCGGCAAAGTCGACGCCGATACCAAACTCGACGGTCTCGGTCGTTTCCGGAACGAGGTCAGGGTTGGGAATGAAGTTGTTTGCGACGAAGACAAATGATCCCTGCCCGGGATTGAAAAGGACAGGATGCGGCAGACTGAAGTGAACACCATTGAGATAGAGCTCATTGACGGAGGGTGCACGGAACCCTTCCGAGAACGACCCGAACAGGCGCAGCCATTCGGCGCCTGCCGGCGCGAAGCTTGCCGCGAAACGCGGCGAAACCGCATCGTCGGAATTGGCAGCGTCCGGCGCGACGGATGACGCGTTCTCAAACGCGTCGTACCGAATGCCCGGAATCAGGAGCAGTTCACCCACCGGGGTTTCGACCACGGTCTCGAGCTGGGCGAAGACGCCGGTGAACTCGCTTTCGCCATTCGGCACGCCGCCGCGCACGCCGTCGACAGTCTGGTCGTCAATGCCCGTTTGCTCATCCCTATACCAGTCACCCCCGACGGTGAGCACAGTGTCGAATCCGGCCAGCTGGAACCGGGCGGCATTGCGGGCGCTGACGCCGGTTGTCTCGATCTCGCGCAGGGTCGTGCGAGGAATCGTGGCATCGAACTCGTCAACATCGCTATTGGTCTGGTAGGCGGTCAGGCTGAAATCGATCCAGTCACTGCCCAGGGGATTGAAATTGGCCCCGAACCTGAACGTGTCGGACGTGATGTCTTTCTCGACTTCCCGGTCGAGCATGGCGTCGCCTGTGCCAAGCGTGCCCTGGCCATTGTTCGGCTCGACAGCTGTATTGTTGAACCGCTGCCAGGAGCCTTCCAGCGTGAGCGCATTTGTGAGCGCATAGCTGGCCTTGACCAGACCAGTCTGTATTTCGTCATTCGACGGCAGGTCTGCGCCCGATCCCAGCGCGATATCGCCGGACTGGCGCAGGGCAAAACTGGCAAGACCATCAAATGCCCCCTGACGGGTGAAGGCCGTGACTGATCCCAGCGCCTCCTCATTGACGCTCTGATAGCCCACACGGATCCGCGCACCCATCGTTTCATTCTCTTTCAGCAGGTCTGCCGCATCGACCGTTTCCAATGCGAGTACGCCGCCAACCGCGCCTGAACCGTACAGGGCTGACGCAGGCCCACGCACCACTTCGACTGAACCGACAAGTTCAGGGTCAACAAAGAAGCGACCATCATGCGCCGATGTGAAGCTCTGGCGCGCGCCATCGAGCAGGATCAGGACATTCTCGCCAGACAGCCCGCGAATGCTGGGCAGTTCGCCGGTCCGCCGCGGTCCGCCGGCAAAGTCCAGTCCGGGCACATCGCGAAGCGCGTCGGCGAGCGTGGACGGCGCAAGCATGTCCAGCGCCTCCCGGTCCACGACGGTCACCTGGCCGGGATAGTCGAACACCGGCAACGGGTTGGACGTACCGTATACGGTAATCGCCTCCTCGCGACGCTCGGACGGCGTCGCCGCCTGCGAGAATGCAGCAGGTGCCAGTGCCAGTGCGGATGAGACGGCCAGGGCCGTTTTGAGAGAGCGGCGCGTGTGGGGGCTTGAGTAGGACATCTTTCCTCGCTTCATTTATGAGAACTATTCTCATTTGCAATAACGAGTCATTCTGATATTGCAAGTCATTCGCAAAAATAATACCCGACCAAGCAACAGCACTGAAGTCACCTATCTGGAGGAACCCACCAATGACCGCCCATTCATCAGGCCTTGTGTCCGTCGTCGCGCTTGCACTCGTCGCGGCAACAGGATGCACGCTCGCCCCCGCCCCCGCTCCGACCGAACAGGCACAAAGCCTGCCCTCGCACTTTCAACAGGACCGCGAATCGATTCTCGCGATGGCGGGCGACTACAAGGTGACGTTCGACTTCACCGAAACGGTATCTTTCATCGAAGGGTATGACCTCAAGGCGCCGAAACTGTCTGGCGGACATGAATCGGTTCGCGTCCTGAAAGACACGGGCGAGTTTATCAGCCTGCAACACACCCTGGTTGTGGGGCCCGACAGCGCGCCCGTCGTGGTCAAGCACTGGCGCCAGGACTGGCGTTATCAGCCAGAACGCGTTCTGGTCTTTATCGGCGGCAATGCATGGGAGTGGCGCGGCGTCCCCCAACCGGAACGGTCAGGTGCATGGTCGCAGACTGTCTACCAGGTCGATGATGCCCCGCGCTACGGCGCCGTTGCCCGGTGGACATATGAAAATGGCCTGGCCGAATGGTCGCCGCCGGCAGAATGGCGCCCCCTGCCCCGCAGGGACATGACAACGCGTGATGACTATCACGCCGTGAATGCGGTCAACCGTCATGCCATCACGCCATGGGGCTGGGTGCATGAACAAGACAATTCGAAACTCATTCTCTCGGGCGAGCCAAGAGTGCTCGTGCGTGAGATGGGCATCAACACCTATCGGCGTTCTGACGCCTATCCCGTCGAAGCGGGTGAGGCATATTGGGCAGCAACGGGGGATTTCTGGGCCGGTGTCCGGGCAGAATGGGACCGCATAGAGGCGGAAAACCAGCGCTTTGCCATCACCATCAAGGGCGAGACAGAAGACCTCTATCTTCCGCTTCTCGATCTCGCCAATTCTGTCCGGGATGGCGAAATGGACCTGGCCCCTGCGCTCGCCGACGCGCGTGCCGTAATCGGCAAATTTGTCACGGCTGATATCGGCGAGCTTGAAGATCGTCTGCGTCCATCCGAAACCCCATCGGCAGGCGCGAACTGATGCGCTGGCGCTTGGCAAGCTTTCTCCTGGCATCGCTGACCCTGCCTGCGGCCGCATCGGCGGACACGGCCTATATGGAACCCTCGACCTACGCCCCGGGCCCCGGCCAGACCCTCACAGTCGAGGCCTCCTTCAGTGACCATTGCTGCAATCCGAAACACGCGGTCCGGTCCGAGGCCTATGCGGTCATCCTGCCGGACGGGTCCAGCATGCCCCCTGACCGTATCGAACATTTTGCGACCCATACGGCGATGGAACACAAACTCACGGAGCCGGGCACGACCCGGTTCACGACAGGCGAGCGCCTTGGCCGCATGGGTGAATATGTCCTGCTGGACGCAACCTATCACCTCATCAATAGCGAGGATGCGGCACCGGTCGGCCTACCACCCGGTATCGCGATCCTGTCGTCACAGACAGCTACGGTTTCAGACACCTATGTCACGGTCGGCCAGCCGACCTGGGACAGTGTGAACACGCCCGTGGGGCGCCTGGCCATCACCCCGGGCGCCCATCCTTCCGCGATTCATGCGGGCGACAGGCTCAGCCTGTCCGTCACGTTTGATGGCGAGCCGGTGACCGCTCAGATAGTCACGCTCACCCGCAGCGGCCAGGGGGATCGGCCTAGAGATACGGGACTGACTTACCAGACGGATGCGAATGGCGAGGTGACGATCGCCCTGCCGGATACCGGGACCCATCTCGTCATGACCAGGCTGCAGGCGCCGTCGCCAAGCGGGGCTCAGACTGACCTGAGAAGCTATACGACATCACTCACGTTTCAGGTGCAGGACGCCCGCGCGCCGGGTCCCGAAAACTGATCCAGTATATGGCGGACACATCTATGGCCCGCCATCATCTGCCCACTGTGACTGAGCGCTGGTCCCGTCTCCGAAAGACGAGGGTACCGTTTCCCCGACGCATCGTCCCGGCCTGCCTGGCGTCTGGCAAAAGTGGTGTCAGCGATCGTTCGGGACGAGCATGATCACCTGGCCGTGTCGTACGGCCCGCAGCGGCAGGAAGAGTTCAAGGCTTTCGGCGAAGGATTCAGGCTCGCCGGCCGCGAACGTGCCGCTGACGCGCTCTGCGGCGAGCGCAGGATCATCGACGCGGAGTTTGATGTCGGAATACCGGTTCATCTCCGCGACCGCGTCTTCCAGCGTCACTATAGATATGTACAATTCAGCGAGACACCTTCTTGAATATCCCCGCTGGGGAAGGAAGGTGGTTTCAATGAACAGCGATCAGCGAGAGATTGGGCGTAAACTTCGGGTATTGGAGCATGCCGACAGAAACGGTAATGTGAGCAAGACATGTCGGTATTTCGGGATCGGGCGAGCGA
>NZ_JBDNGN010000083.1:0-16753 GCF_041689225.1 Hyphomonas sp.
CAACATGGGCCGCAACAGCCCGGCGAAAATCAAGCGAATACGAAACTGCCATCGACAAATCCTCCTGCCGAACAGGAGAATCAGAGTTCGAAGCAAAAGGGAATCCCTCACGATTCCTTTTGTCGCGGATGTGCTTTAGTGCACCGCCTGACCTCAAGGATAACCAGATCGTGCCCGGTCAGCGAGTCAGCAATGTCGAGCTGGGCATGTCATTGTCCAGTCTGCTGTCGCTGCAGGGAAAGCCGAGTCGAACCATCCCGATCGCGCATACAAATGCCACGTCCTACACGTTTGACGGGCTGTCCGTGGCCGCAGACGACACAGTCTACTGGATCATCGCGCACGATCCGCGCTTCTTCACGGATCTCGGCGTGTCGATGGGCTCGGAGCAGATCTTTGCGCGCGGGGCCTATGGCAAACCGAAATGCGTGGTGACCCGCGATACGGTCACCGTCTACGATTATGGCAACATCTATTTCGAGGTGGACAACGCAACCGGCAAGGTAGGCCAGATCGGCGTCCAGCGCGGTACACAGACCTGCGACGGGCCATCGTAGCGAGGCGGTGAAAATGAAAGACGGCACCGGCTGTGGGCCGATGCCGTCTTCAGTGAACTCAAACCGGCAAGAGTCGTCTTACAGGCTAGAAGCGGCGGACAATCGAGAAGACGCCATAGCCGGTGAAGTCGTCGTCATTGTTGTCATTGTCGAGATCACCCGGGTTGACCACAGCGGTCGCATCGAGTTTGACGCCCCATTTTTCGGAGAAGAAATATTCGACGCCGACGCCGGCATGGCCCAGCGCACGGGTTTCGGTTTCACACGGGAAAAGATTGCCGCCGCAGAAGAAATCCGATGTGAAGCTCATGTAGCCTGCGCCAGCCCGCGCATAGACGGCGGAATTGTTCTCACCAAACGGACGACGCGCCACGGCAAATGCCGAGACGAAATAGTCGACGTCACCCAAGATGAATGTCCCGGCGGCGGCTTCGGCCTCGAGCCGGAAATTCTTGTTGAAATTGTAGCCATACCGGCCATTGAGCAGGTATCCGGTTCCGCCAACGCTGACACCCGCGCCGACTTCGTGGTTCTGCGCGGTCGCTGTCAGTGCAGGCAGGCTCATGGCGGCAAGAATTGCTGCGGCGCCGACGATAAATTTTTTCATTTTTTCCCTCGAGAAACACCTTGTTTCTTTCGGGGGCAGGACATGACCCGCCTGATTATGCAAATCAGGCTTCGCGCTGGGGAATTTCACAAAAATCGCATCGGGTCGTTCTCCAGCTGTCAGCCCTCTCCAGGCTGTTGATCCGGCGCAACTTTTTCTTCGCCCCTGCGGGGGACGAGCTGGCAGACGCCGGAGCGGGCGGCCAGTGTTCGACTATTCGGCCTGGCTGCCTGTCGTACGGGCCCAGTCACGGGCCCAAGTGTCGAGATCGCCGAGGCGTTCGCCGAGTTCGTAGCCTTTCACCGTAAGGCTGTAGCCGTCGTCGTCGAGACCAACGAGGTTGAGGTCGCGCAGGGTCTTGAGACGCGAGTTGAGTACAGTGGGCGAAAGCTCGTCGCACCGGGTGCGCAGGACACGGAAAGTGGCCGGGCCGCCGCGCAGTTCCCACAGGATACGCAAGGTCCAGCGCTGGCCCAGCACGTCGAGCAGGACCATGATCGGGCGTTTGTTGGCAGACCCGCGGACGGGCGTACCGGGGCGTTTGGTCATGGCATGCATTCCTTCTTTATGCTACACTTTGTGTAGCGTATTGGTTCGCTACCTATTCCGTAGCAGAAGAACCGCACCATGGCCAATTCCCTGACACCGCTCAACGCGCCCTATCCCCCCGACGTCGCCGAGATTCTGGCAACGTATCCGAACACCGATGGTTACAGCCTCACCCTGTTCCGGACCTTCGCGAATAGCGTCCGCTTCCTGAAGAAGGGCGTGCCGAACCCGCTGGACCGTGAGAGCCCCTGCGCGTCCGCGAGATCGTGATCCTGCGCACAACGGCGAACCGGAACTGCGAATACCAATGGGGCGTGCATGTTGCGATCTTTGCGAAGGCGGCGAAGCTGACCCCGGAACAGGTCGCAGCCACCCGCGCTACGGGCGTCGACGCGGCGCTGTGGACCGCTGAGGCAGCCAGCCTGATCTGGGCGATCGACAACCTATGCAGCACAGGCGGCATGTCTGACACGGTCCTCGCGCGGTTCGAGACGGACTGGTCGCCTGAGCAGCAGTTGGAAATCCTCGCACTGTGCGGCACGTACCATACGGTGAGCTTTGTCGCGAACACGGCGCGGCTGCCGGGCGAAGCCTTCGGCGCGACGTTTCCCGACTGAGCTGCCAGCACACGTGCCCGGCACGGGGCGCGACCTGGTCGCAGGCGGCAGGGGCGCGAGGCGGGAGCGGGGCGCTGAGGGGGTGGCGCGGGTGTGCCACGTGGCAAGGGTGGTGCCGTCACCTGCGCGGCGCGCGACCGAACCTCCGGCGGCGGACGCTCCAGCACCATCAGCACGAGCAGGCGGCGGGGCAGCGCTTCGAAACGGGCGAGGTCTGCCGCGAGGCGGGCCCGGACGGGGCGCAACAGGAAAGGCTTGCAGGCGAGTCGGCCAAGGCCGAGCGCGCGCGATGTCGTGCACCATATAATCGGCGCGCCGCCATGCAACGATGACCAGCGACTGGAGCGGGGTGGACGGCATCAGGTTCATGCCGGCTATCATGCCACAGGTTTCGCGGTGTGGGAGAGGCAGTTCTCTTTCCAACAAACCAGCGGGTCGGGGCCTCAGATGCTGCGATGCGGTTCCGAATGGTCCCATTCTGCGAGCAGGGTGCGCAGGGCCGAGACGAAGGCGAGCGGCTGGTCGAGCATGACGTGGTGGCGCGCATGCGGGATCGAGATGAACGGCACCTGGTGGCCGAGCAGCTTACGCATGTAGTCGCCGACATCGTTCGGCATCAGGTCGCTTTCCTCGCCACGGATGATCGCGATCCGGCATTTCGCGGCCTTCAGCATGTCGCCCGGCGCGTCATTCGGTTCGAAATGGGTCCAGATCGAGGGATCGAATTTCCAGGTCCAGCCATCGTCCTGCTTCTTGAGGCTCCAGCGGGCGATATAGTCCATGGCGTAGTAGTTTTCGCAGAGCTGAGGCGGCGCAAGGCGGAACCGGCCAAGGGCGCTGGCGAGGTCGTCATAGACACGGTTGGGACGGCCTGACCGGGGCGGGCCGCGATGGGGCCGCTCGGGCGGATTTACCGGACTGTCGACAATGACCATGCCTGTGAAGCGGTCGCCATGCTCGGCGCCTGTGACGAGCGTGACGAAGCCACCAAAGGAATGGGCGACAATGATCGGCTTGACCTCGGCGTCGAACAGGCCGGCGTCTTCGGCGACGGCCATCTGTTCGGCGCTGAATGTCGCCATGTCATAGGTCTCGCGCCAGTCGCTTTCGCCCATGCCGGAAAAGGTGAGTGCGGCGACGTTGTAATGCTCGGCGAAATAAGGGGCGATGAAATCCCACCAATGGGCATGCGCGCCATTGCCATGGACGAGGAGGAGGCCGGGCTTGCCGCGCTGGCCCCAGCGCTGGTAGCGGACCTGCGCGCCGTTGACGGCGACGGAATCGGATTCGTACGGGGTTGCGACCGCGTCCTGGAACCAGGCGGGCGCAGGCGGCACGGCGCCTCGATATTCCAGCAGCGGGCCACCCTCGGATGGCATTTCCGTTGGCTGGTCGCGCACAATCCCTTCGGGGCCTGAACTCATGGCTGATCCTCTTTACCTGACGCCCCTGTCATAAATGCGGGACCGGTTAAGACAAGCCTGACGCTGGGGATGCCGGGGGGGGGCGCCGCGCCTGCCTGCGCTGGGGATATGGGGGATTGGGTGGCGAGAACAGGACGCCTGCGCCCGTCCTTCGACTTCGCGCAGGATGAGCGCGTCGGTGATTTGGGAATGGACCCCCACCCAGCCTCCCCCTTACGTATGCATTTATCTTCCCCGTAGAGCGATCTGTTCTCCCCCCCTGCAAGGCGGGAGAGCTAGAGGGAGGGGCTACCGGCTCTACTCGTACTTCACCGAGCAGCCATAGGGCTTGGCACTGGGGACGGCGACGGCTTCGCCTGCGGCGACGCTGTCGAGGGCGGCGCGGACATAATTGGTGGCCTCAGCAATGTCCTCGACACGGGCAGACGGATTGGAATCGATGGCACCTTCATAGGCGAGCGTGCCGTCAGGGCTGATGACATACATGTGCGGCGTGGTCTTGGCGCCGTAGAGGTGGCCGATCTCGCCTGTTTGATCGAGCAGGACATGGGTGCGCATGGCATCCCGGACAGTTGTCAGGGCATTGGCTTCGTCGCCGGTGACGTGGCCCTGTTTTCCGGGGGCGGAGGAAATCACCGAGAGCCAGGTGACATCATCGGCGCCCGCATAGGATTGCAGGGTCTGCATGTTGGCGGGCGGCGTGGCGTAATGTTTCTGGACGAAGGGACAGCCATCATTGGTCCATTCGAGGACCACTGTCCTGCCGGGGAAATCGGCGAGGGAGTCGGTGTCGCCATTCGAATTGGTTCCAGTGAATCCCGGGACGGGCTGGCCGGGCGTGACGAGGGGGCTGGCATCGGCGGTCGACGCGATGAGCGCGCCCGCTGTCAGGGCGACAGCGGCGGCCATGCCGGCGGCGAGTGAAATATTGCGGCGGCTGAACATGAGCAGTCTCCTATCGGGGCTCCCCCTGCCCCGTATTGAACTCAAGACGCGTCCAGAAGTCCAATCACAAGGTCTTTAGACAGGATTTCGGGCAGGATGTCCGGCTCTGTCGCCCCTGCCGGGTACCAGAGATACATCGGCACCCCGGCGCGTTCGCGCAGCTTCAGTTCGGCGGCGATGACCGGATCCTTGCGGGTAAAATCCGCGACGAGGAAGGCGACATTGGCGTCGGCGAAGGCCTCCTGCACAGCAGCGGTCTTGAGCGTGCTGAGCTTGTTGAGCTGGCAGGTGGCGCACCATGTGGCGGTGAAGTCGACAAAGACCGGGCGGCCTTCGGCGGTGAGTTCGGCGACGCGCTCCGGGCTCCAGGCCTCCGTCTCGTATTTCGCGGCATAGGCCGTGGGCGTGCCTTCGGTGCCGCCCGGCACCGCGGCGCGCAAGGCAGGCCCAGCAAAAGCGGCAACGAGAACGAGCATGGCGGCGACGCGGGCCGGGGTGCCGCGTTTACGGGCGAGCCAGATGGCGAAAGCGATGCCGGTGGCACCGGCAACTGTCCAGGCGACGGCGCCATGACCGGCCAGCGCGCCGAGCACCGAGAGCAGCCATGCGGCGGTGAGGAACATCGGGAAGGCGAAGAATTGCTTGAGCGTTTCCATCCACTTGCCGGGCTTGGGCAGGAGCCGCTGCAGGCCGGGCACGAAGCTGAGCAGGAGGAAGGGCAAAGCAAGGCCAAAACCCATGGCGAGGAAGACGACGAAGACAGCAGGCGCTGGCTGGGTCATGACCGCGCCCAGCGCGACACCGAGGAAGGGGCCGACGCAGGGCGCGCCGACGACAGCCGCGAGAATGCCCGTGAAGAAGGCCCCGGCGGCGCCATTGCGGCTGGCAAGGTTGCTGCCAGTGTTCTGGATCGAACTCCCAAGTTCGAACAGGCCCATCAGCCAGAGGCCGGTGACGAACATGATGAGGGCGAGGATGGCGACAGTCGGCGCGTTCTGGAGCTGGAAGCCGAGCGTGGCTGTGCCGGTGGCCGCGCGTATGGCAATGATGACGGCAGCGAGCGCCGCAAAGGAGACGAGAACGCCGCCCGTGTACCAGAGGCCGTGGCTGCGCAGCTCTTTCGCGTGGCCGCTGGCGGCAGCCGAGACCATGCCCATGGCCTTGATCGAGAGGACAGGCAGGACGCAGGGCATCAAGTTGAGGACGAGACCGCCGATGAAGGCAAAGAATGCGAGCGTGAGAAGGCCTGTCGTGTTGCCCCCTGCCCCGGACGTTCCGGAGCGAATAGCAGCGAGGCCTGCCGTATTGTCGAAGACGGTGCCTTGTTCGGCGGACAGTTCGTAGCCTGTCCGTGTGCCGTCCGGCTGTTCCACGACGAGGACGCCGCCCAGCGGGCCGTCTGGCGCAGCCGGGCTGGCGGGCGTGAGGGTGAGCGTGGCACCGTCAGCGCCGAAACTGGCGGGTTGGCCTGCCGGATGACTGATCTCGTGGGCGAAAGGGAAGAAGCGGAGGGCCGCGTCACGGGTGAGGCCGGGCGCGCCGCGCAGGCTGAGCTTCCACGGTGTGGCGGACGTGTCGAGACGGGCCTCGCCGGCAAAGATGGTGGGAGCCCTGGCGATCCAGTCGGCAATCATTGTGCCATGGGCCGGATCGGGAATAGCCTCGCCGACATCCAGCACGAGCGAGACGTCAGCATATTCCGGCACGCAGATGTCTTGGCAGATGAGATAATCAGCGACGACGTCGAGCCGGATCGTGCCGCTGGCGGCCGCCGGGATCATCAGCGAGAAAGGCAGGATGACCTGGTCGCTATAGCCGTAATCCATGATTTCGCCGTCGACGACGGGCAGGAGTTGCGGAATGGGCCAGATAAAATCGCCAATGGCGCCGGCGGGAATGTTGCTCGTATCGCGGTGGACGAGCTTTGGCGGCAGGCCCGCATCGCCGGCATTGCGCCAGTAGACGTGCCAGTCGGGGTCGAGATCCATCTCCAGCGCAGCCTGGATGGTTTCACCGGGCAGGACACTGGTGCGTTCGGCGATCAGTTCGACGCGGGCATGGCCGCCATCAACGGGGGCGGCGAGCGCGGGCGCCGCGGCGCCAAGGACAATCGCCGCGAGCAGGCTGCAGAGGATACGGATCATGTTGAGGCTTTCATCGGGTCAATTGTCCATATGCCTGCGATTGGCCTCAGAATGAAGGCCCTCGCTCATTCGTGAACGGCGCGCGAGCGGGTGTGCGGCCAAACGAAAAAAAGGCGGCCCCGGAAGGAGCCGCCTTTGGTATCGCGTATCCGGATGGATCAGACGGCTGCCTGTGCTTCCGCCGCCTGCGTACGCACGGCACGCTGGATGATTTTCGGCCAGTTGAGCAGCGAGACGAGGTGGGCATAGCAGGCGCCCACGGCGCCATTGTTGCGCAGCTCAAGGTATTTCGCGTCCGGCAATGCGTTCAGGCGATCTTCGGAAATGGCGTAATAGTCAGCGATCTTCTGCTGTTCGCCGACGGGACTGCCTTGCGCGTCACGTGGCTGGAAGGCGACCGTTTTCTGCTCCATCAGGTCGAGATCGGTCAGCATTGTCACGAATTCTGCCGTGGCACGGCGCTGACGTTCGAATTCCTTGCAGAATTCGACCGCGTCAGTGGTGAATTTCGTCGGCTGGCCATTCTCGAAGAAAGGCACTTCCGGCTGGTTCGACACCATGGGAGCCGCACGGTCGACGCAGAGGACGAGGCGATCAGACGCATCGTCAGCGGCGAATACGAAGGGATAGCGGCGCACGAAGGCCGGCACATAATTGTCATCGGAGACACGGCCCTGCGCGTCGACGAACAGGTTCTGGCCCTGACGGACGCCCATGACGGCGACCGGAGTGCGGTCGTTGCCGACGAAAATGATCGGATAGGACGAGGCCGCGAGGCCGAATTCGGTGACCGTGACCGGCACGGCATGTGCCTGACGCAGGAAGCCGAACGGCTCGTCAATCTTTTTGACACCGAGGCCGCCGTGATCTTCCGGCGACAAGGGCTGGGGCTGCTGGTAGAAGAGGACCTGGCCTGTGAGCGGCGGCTGTCCACCGTTTTGCGGGGTGGTGTTCACGTGTGTGCTCCTGAATTGTTGGCGGGAGCGTTAGCGGAAATAGGGACTGGCCACAACACCCGAACCGGCTTGAACTACACTAAAAACAAGGTGAAAAAAACGTCATGTTCATCCAGAGGCTGATCCGCTCCCCTCGAAGCCCGCTGATGCGGCTTGCGGCGATGGCGATGACCGTATGCGTTGCAAGCTGTTCGCCGCCCGTCGATGATGCCGGAACACCGCGCCGCATTGCCCGTCAGGTCGACCAATTGATGACCACGCTGGCGCAGACCGAACTGGCGCGCGACCCGGAACTGGCGACGCAGCTGGGCCTGACGGAAAAGACCGTGGGGTATGAGTTCAATCGCTACCTGACGGACCGGTCGCAAGCGACCTATGAGCGAGTGCGCGTATCGCGGCTGGAAATGCTGCAGGCGCTAGCCGAGACGCCGAAGCCGGCCGCTGGCAGTGCGCAGGCGCGACACCTGGAAACACTCATCAAGGCCTATGAGACAGCCGAGAGCCTGTTCGTGGCCGGACATGGGCAGACCGGGCTTGGCGTTGCCTATCCCTATGTCGCCGACCAGATGCGCGGCGCCTATCTGGACCTGCCGGACCTGATGACGCGGTCGCACCCGCTGCGGACGGCGCAGGACGCGCGCAATTATGTCGCCCGGCTGGCGGCCTTTCCGGACGCGATCGACGATGAGCGCCGCCGCCTGAATGCGGATGCGGCGGCGGGCGTGATTGCACCGGACTTCATCCTGCGCCGCATGGCCGTTCTGGCAACCGAAATGGGCACAGGCCCGGCAGAGGAACACGTGCTCGTGGGAACGCTGGACAGCTTGCTCGGCGGCCCCGAGGATCTGAGCGCGGAGGAACGCGACGCACTGGCGGTGCGTGCCCGGGAGCTGGTCGAGACAGGCATCCTGCCTGCCTATGAGCGCTTTGCCGACGACCTGATCAAGCTAGCCGCACGTGCCCCGTCAGAGCCCGGTGTTTGGCAATTGCCGGAGGGCAACGCCCATTATGATGCGGCGCTGGCGGCCTATACCTATGACGGCGTCAGTGCGGTCGAGCTGCACGCGCTGGGTCAGCGCGAAGTGATTGCGTTGACCGACCAGCTGGACGCGGCGCTGACAGAGGCGGGATTTGTCGAGGGCAGTGTGGCCGAAAGGTTGCAGGCACTGGCCGCTCTGCCCGACCAGACTTATGCGGACGATGAGGTGGGCCGCGAAGCCTTGCTGGAACGGATGCGCCAGCTGGAGCAGAAGGCCGAGGCCGCAATTGGAAATGAGATTCCCAGCCTGCCGAAGACGCGAGTGGCGATCCGGGCCGTCCCGGATTTCCTTGAAGCTTCGTCGCCGTCAGCCTTCTACAGCGCCGCGCCGGCCAATGGATCTGCGCCCGGCCTGTTTGCGATCAACCTGTCGGACATGAGCGAATGGCCGGACTTTGCGCTGGCAACGCTGGTCTATCATGAGACCCTGCCCGGCCATCACCTGGAGAGCGCGGTGGCCGCCGAACGGGCGAACCTGCCGCTGGCCCGGCAGATAATCTGGAACGTGGCCTATGGTGAAGGCTGGGGCGCCTATGCCGAGACGCTGGCCGACGATATGGGCCTTTACACGGACGATCCGCTGGGGCGGATCGGCTACCTACAATCCATTCTGTTCCGCGCGGCACGGGTCGTGACCGATACCGGCATCCACCGGATGAAGTGGAGCCGCCAGCAGGCCGTGGACTATCTCACCGGCGTGACCGGCCAGCCGGAAGCCGCAATGGCGGCAGAAGTGGACCGCTATGCGGTCTGGCCTGGGCAGGCTGCCGCCTATTGGGTTGGGCGCCAGCGCATCCTCGACCTGCGCGAGCGGGCCGAGCGGGTTCTGGGGCCGAAATTCAACCGCGCAACCTTCCATGAAGTGGTGCTGACGGGCGGTCCGCGCCCGCTCGGTATTCTCGAGAATGACGTCGAGCAATGGTATGGCGCGCAGGTCGACCGGGACGAATAAGGCCGGGAAACCCCAAAACAATCCGAAGTCTGCCCTATTACCGCCATGTCGCCTGCGGCATTCTGCTGGCAAGGACGCTTATCGGAGGGACGACCATGAGACTTCGCGGATTGATACTGGCCAGTGTGGCCGCAACAGCCCTGTTGGCAGGCTGCACAACGGAAGTTGGCGAGACGGACGGCACTGTCGTTGACGCCAAGCCGTCAACGCCTCCTCCCCCGCCGCCCATGGCCGAATCTGAACGGGCGCTCCAGGGCGTCGTCGCGACGGGAAGCGCCAAGGACAGCCGCCAGGAGATGGGGCGCATTGTGCCGGCGCCGGTCATCATGGCCCCACCTGAGCCGGAGTTCCGAGACCAGTATGAGGATATCGAGGCCAATCCAGTCAGGCTGACCAGCGAAGAGCCGGTCTCGACTTTCTCGATCGACGTCGACACGGCATCGTATGCGAATGTCCGCCGCTTCCTGAAGAGCGGCAGCCTGCCGCCCAAGGACGCCGTGCGGATCGAGGAATTGATCAATTATTTCGACTATGCCTATCCGCAGCCGAAACCGGGCAGCGACCCGTTTGCCACACAAATGACAATGATGCCTTCGCCCTTCAATGCCGGGCGCGACCTGATCCAGATCGGTATCCAGGGTCGCGACATTGACCGCGACGCCCGCCCACCGATCAATTTGACGCTGTTGGTGGACGTGTCGGGTTCGATGCATTCGGAAGACAAGCTGCCGCTGGCGCGCCAGGCGATGAAACTGATGCTGGAAGAGATGGCGCCGACCGATACGGTGGCGATCGTCGTCTATGCCGGCGCGGCCGGCGAAGTGCTGGCGCCGACGCCGGTGAGCGACAAGCGCAAGATCGTCGCGGCGCTTGAAAACCTGCGGGCCGGTGGCTCGACAGCTGGCGGCGAAGGCCTGCGACTGGCCTATTCCCTTGCCGAGCAGGGCCTGAAGAAAGGTGCGGTCAATCGCGTGATGCTGCTGACCGATGGCGATTTCAATGTCGGCATCTCCGACCCGGAACAGCTGGAAGACTTTGTCTCGCGCAAACGGGAGACCGGCATCTATCTCTCTGTGCTCGGCTTCGGGCGCGGCAATTACAATGATGCGATGATGCAGAAGATTTCCCAGACCGGGAATGGCACGGCCGCCTATATCGATACGCTGAGCGAAGCGCGCAAAGTGCTGGCCGACGACCTGTCGGGCAACATCTTCCCGATTGCGGACGATGTGAAAATCCAGGTCGAGTTCAATCCGGCGCGGATCAGCGAGTATCGCCTGATCGGCTATGAGACGCGGATGCTGGAACGGGCCGATTTCAACAATGACAAGGTGGATGCCGGCGACATTGGCGCCGGCATCAGCGTGACGGCGATCTATGAAGTGACGCCGACAGGGTCTGATGCGGCGCAGATTGACCCGCTGCGCTATGGCGAGGCCGCCAAGGCCGGAAGCACGCAGGGCGAATATGCCTTTGTGAAGCTGCGTTACAAGGCGCCGGGCGCGGAAACGTCAAAACTGCTGACCTATGCCGTAACCGACACGAACCGCGTCGCGAGCGTCGACAAGGCACCGGAATGGGCGCGGTTTGCGACCGCCGTGGCGGGCTTCGGCGAAATGCTGAAGGGTGGAGAGGCCCTTGGCACAGGCTTCGGCTGGGAGGCCATCCGAAAACTGGGGTCTGGTGCCAAGGGCAAGGATAAATTCGGCTATCGCGCCGAATTTATCGAACTGACCCGCCTGGCCGAGACGGCCGATGCGCAGGCAGCGCTCAACCGGCCCGGCCAGGGAGAATAGGCCCTAAGCGGCGATCTTGCGGGAGTGATCAGTGAAACAGACGGTCGAGAAGCCTTCCTCTATGTCGTTCACCATCAGTTTGCGCGCCGCAGCGTCGAATTCGTGGGCGAGGAAGACGGCATTGGCGCCGTAACGCTCGGCCTCTGCCAGGGCCCAGATGGGTTGGAGGTCGTGAGGACGACCGGAAAGTTCGACGACCCGGATGAGGCGCCATCCATAGGCGTCCGGCGCGGCGAAGATGGCCACGCCCGGGCAGCGTGCCCACGGGCCGTCCGGTGCCACGCGATTGAATTCCCAAGCCTTGCCAGACCGTCCCCGAAAACTAACTGTGATACCCATGTTCCTGCTCCGTTCTCTTGCTCTGTTCCTAATATGTTCCAAACGAACGCGCAAGAATTTTTTAGTTAACAGCAGGTTAACCATTCGAATCGAATTGGGAGGATCTATTTAATGACCGTGAAACGGCGCGTATCGAAGACGCGGAGGACCTGTTTCAATTCGCGGCCCCGGCGCAGGATCTGGCCAGCGGAGCCATAGACGGCATATTGGCCTTGCCGATTGGCGAGCGCCGGTTCCTTCTCGATCCGCCAGGTCGGGTTCTCCGCATGCCGACGGAAGATCGCGAAAATGGCGACATCCTTTTCCATGCCGATGGCATAGTCGCGGGCCTCTCCGGAGATGACGAGCCGACCATAGACATCAAGAATGGGCTGCATCTCGGCCTTCTGGAAAGCAACCCGTGGTTCAGGCGCCAGTTTGCGCGAAAACGTGTCCGTCATGTTGTCCTTTCAGATTCGCGCATGGGGCGAACCTGCAAATCTGCAGTCGCCTAAACGCATTGTAATTCAAATGGGGCGAAATCACCGCAATTTGGCCTTGCGTGCGCCACCGGCGCTCGCCATCTTCTAAGTGTCGGGCGGAGGTGTATACCAAGCACCCCGGACCCATCAGCCCCCCCAGCCCCCTGGGGCGCTTGATCAACTTTCGTCCGACACCTTTCCTCTTCAAATCAGCGCTCCTGTCCGCGTCCGGACGGATTTGCATCCGGCCTCAGCGCCTTGATGAAGTCGAGCACAGGCGCCACGACCCGACCGGCATTCCTGCCCAGGCCAGAGGCCTGTTGCAACCGCCGGGAGATATAGGCGTCGAGATCGGCCGCGTCCGGGGCGTCCAACCAGTACATGACGATACCGGGAATCACCGCCGCCAGCAGGCCGCGCTTGGAATAGCGATTGTAATCCGTCGCTGTGTCACCCGCAGCCGTCCAGACCATGTCGGCGACCGACCAGGTCCGCTGGACTGCCGGGCCGGCGCTCCAGGGCAGGAAACCGCGTGCGGCGGCACGGCGTACGGCCTCGCGGTTCGGGGCAAGCGCATCGAGCCAAGCGAGGACACCGCGCTTCACCTTGTCGGGCACGCGCAGGGCGGAAAGGTCTTCAGCGGCGAGAACGGCCCGCGAGTCGGCCTCTGCCGCGCTGAAAAAGGCCTCGATCAGGTCGATCACGCCATTCGGGGACGCGAGCGCCTGTTCACCTTCGCTGAGCCCGGCCTCATTGGCGGCAAGGCAAGCAGCGGCATCTGTCCAGCCGTCAAAGGCGACATGGGGCAAAAGGGCTTCCAGCCATCTGGAACGCAAGACATCGGATGGCGTATGTGTCATAATACTTCTTTGCATCATTTAAGGGGCTTGGCCAAATCGCTTCTTGCGTGATATAGGCCCCCTTCACGGCTTAACAGGCCTTAAAGAATTCGTCGGGGCGACGCCCCTAGCCCAATGGAGAAGACCCATCGTACAGATCGTCGTCCGCGATAACAATGTCGAGCAAGCCCTGCGCGCGTTGAAGAAAAAAATGCAGCGTGAAGGTCTCTTCCGCGAAATGAAGGCCCGTCAGGCTTTCGAAAAGCCATCCGAGAAAAAAGCACGCCAGCACGCCGAAGCCATTCGCCGCGCCCGCAAGCTGGCTCGCAAGCGCGCCCAGCGCGAAGGTATCGTCTAGGCTTTGCGGTCTTACGAACTGAAAAAAGCCCCGTCAGAGCGATCTGGCGGGGCTTTTTCTTAGGGGCTGACTTGGATTCGCCGCCTCTGCCTTGGCAGGGGACACGGGTGA
This sequence comes from Hyphomonas sp., assembly GCF_041689225.1. GTDB lineage: Bacteria > Pseudomonadota > Alphaproteobacteria > Caulobacterales > Hyphomonadaceae > Hyphomonas. The sequence goes on from NZ_JBDNGN010000083.1 coordinate 13,695, forward strand.
TTTCGCCGTGCCGGGCTTGACCCCCTCCTAGCCTCCCCCTTGCAGGGGAAGGAACAGTCCGTTCAGTTTGGAAAGTTCAATGCGCCCCTGAGAGGGGCTCCTCCCCCTGCAAGGGGGAGGTGGGGTGGGGGTCGACTTCGGGTCGTACGGGCCCCGTCCTTCCACTTCGCTCAGGATGAGCCCCTTTCGAGCCTCAGCCCGCCTTGCCCTTGAACATGCGTTTGAAAACGCCGCCAAGGTCACCGATGCCCGCGCCGTGGACTGCGCCAGCCCGGTAGACCTTGGTAGCGAGCCAGAGGATGGCCAGGGCTGTGAGCGCCATGATCAACATCTGAGCCACAATTTCCCACAGCGGCGGATCGTGCGGCATGCGCAAGATCAAAAGGAAGGGTGTAAACACCGGAATCCATGACGCAATGTCGATAATCGGCGAGCCAGGATCCTGGAAGGCGATGAAAATCGCGAACATTGGCAGCATGAGCAGGATCATCATCGGGCTGAGCAGGGTCTGGGCTTCCTGGATCGTGTCGCAGAGCGAGCCCAGCGCCATGAAGATCATGCCGTACATGACATAGCCGAGCAGAAAGCTGATCAGGCCCGGAATGATGATGGACGGATTGGCAAAGGCCGCGAGGAAGGGCGATAGGAGGCTGGCGCCGCCGGGAATCTGGCTGGTCGCGAATAGTGACGCCCCGAATGCGAACAGGCCCCAGGACACCATCATCGTGGAGGTGACCGCGAATACGGCAAGCAGCTTGCCGGCGAGCAGTTCAGTCAGCTTCACCGAAGTGAGCAGCGTGTCGAAAATCTTATTCGAGCGCTCTTCAATCGTGCCCATCAGCAGGTACTGGATGATCGAGAAGATCATCAGCCAGAGGAAATAGGCGAGGCCGCCCGCGACGAAGACAGGTGCGCGGTCGGCCATGGTGACCTCCGAGCCTGCCGTTGTCTGGTCAGCCACGGTACGGATGCGGTGAGCGGACACTTGCAGGGCGTTGGAATCGACCCTGTCGAGGAAATCCGGGCCGAGCCCGGCCTCGGAGAGGGCCTGCTGGCGCGCGAGGCGGCGCATGGCATTGGCCGCGGTCGCACGCAGCGCACCGACATTGACGTCATCGCTCCAGTACTCAAGGTCTTTGCCGTCAGCCGACGGAATGAAGACGGCGAAGAGCGGCTTGTCGCCGAGCGGGCCGGAAACGAGGCGCTGTCCCATCAGGTAGGGGCGCAGGTCGTCGATGGAATCGGCCGGGGCCGGCACGCGGATGAACTTGCGCGGCGGCGCGGCATTGCCGGACTGGAGCGCCGCGTGCTGCTGCGGCGACAGGTCCATATTGGCGGCAAGGTCACGTGCCTGCTGGCTGGCATCCTCGTCATTCAACGCGAACTCGCTCTCGATGGCGTCGGCATACACGGCGGCAGGCTCGACGACCGCGTAGTAACGCACGGGCGAGGACTTGGCGGCGAACATGGCAAAGGTGCCGCCGATGATCATGAACAGCGGCACGGCGGCGAGGCTGAGCCAGAAGCCCCAGGCCCGGACATAGCCGAGATAGTCACGGCGGAAGATCAGGTAGACATTGCGCATCAGGCCGCCTCCCCCGCTTCGGATTCGACGAGGGCGGCGGCATCAGCCTCACCGACCAGCGACACGAAGACATCGCGCAGGCGCGCCTCCTCCGGCGCGAACCCGACAATCGGTGCGCCGGCCTCGATGGCCGCCCGCAGCGCATCCTGGGCGCCGGCGCCGCGCGGCAGGATGATGCGCCAAGCATCGCCCTGGCCCGCATCCGGCGCACGGTGCGCCTCGAAGCCCTTGGGTGCGAGCGCGGCGGCAAGGTCAAAGCCCTCCGTCACGCCGATACGGGCACCGCGGCCGAGCGAGCCGAACGCATCGTCCAGCGTGCCGTCGAAAACCTTCCGCCCGCGCGCCATCATGACAATGCGGTCGCACAGGCGTTCGGCATGTTCCATGACATGGGTGGAGAAGAGGATGGTGGCGCCGCGCGCATGTTCGGCGCGGATCAGGTCTTCGAGGACCTGCTGGTTGACCGGGTCGAGGCCGGAGAAGGGCTCGTCGAGGATCAGGAAATCCGGGCGGTGGGCGAGCGTGGAGAGGATCTGCACCTTCTGCGCCATGCCCTTGGACAGTTTGGAAATGCGCGTCGCCTTGAAGTCGCCGAGCCCGGCCGTGTCGAGCAGTTCGTTGGCCCGCGCCCGCGCATCCTGCGCGGAGAGGCCCTTGAGGCGGGCAAAATGTTCTATCGAGCTGCGCGGGGTCATTTTTTTGTAGAGGCCGCGCTCTTCGGGAAGGAAGCCGACGCGCTTGAGCGTGGCGATCTCCGGTGCCTTGCCGAACAGGCTGACAGTGCCGGAATCCGGCCGCATCACACCGAGCGCCATGCGCAGGCTGGTCGACTTGCCGGCGCCGTTCGGCCCGAGGAATCCAATGATCGCGCCTTCGGGCACTTCGAGCGACAGTTCGCTGACGGCCGTGAAGGCGCCGAAGCGCTTGGTCACCTGCGTCATCACAAGGGGCGGCGTACCCATGGAAGCCTCCTCGGCGTCAGGGAGCGCTTCGGTCGTAGCGATTCCCGATAAGAAGCGGTCTGTTTGGCCCAGAACGCCTTGCCAAGCCCTTAAAGCGGACGCAGCATAATATAATGAAAACGGATACTGCCCCTGCTGTGCGCGGCTGCCTCCACCTGACCCGGAAGGATATTGTGAGCGAACGGCGGCGTGTGCTGCTCGAACGCAACCGCCTGCTGGCACGTATCGAGGCCGCGCTCGCGCGGATGGAGGAAGGTCGTTTCGGCTTTTGCACGCAATGCCGCGGCCCGATCCCGATAGCGCGCCTTGAAGCCGACCCCGCGATGGCGCGGTGTCCGGAATGTCGTGAAGCCTGCTAGGCTGGCAGGCGCGCTAGAGCATCCCTCTCCAAATGTGAATCGCGGAGGATTCCCAATTGGACTGGTTTGTGATTCCCTCGTCTTGGAGGTGGATCATGGGCAAGAGTTATTCTCAGGATATTCGCAGTCGGGTGATCAAGGCGGTTGCCTTGG
>NZ_JBDNGN010000084.1:0-5164 GCF_041689225.1 Hyphomonas sp.
GAGACGCTGCAGCACTTCATCTTTTACTGGCTAACCCGCACCGAACCGATCCCGGAAGGAGAGCGAGATGCAGCGCATGCGCTTGGTCAGCGCCGGTTTGATTACTTTGTTGAGCAGGTCGCGCGGAAAATGAGTCTTGAATGACTCTCGTCGACAGAGATCCGGTATTGGGTCTCAGAGCCAACGGAAACAGACTGCCCGAATAAGCGGTCGGGATCAGTGGGGGGCACTGCTATGAAAGCGTCCGGCTCTGGGCAGATCGTTTCGACACCGACGTCGTGTACAAGATCAGGAAGCGGCGGTTAGAGTCGATGCGACGAAGCCCCCAATGGCAATCTGGATGAGGTCGTCGTCAAAATCCGAGGAGAACGGCACTATCTTTGGCGGGCTGTCGACAATGAAGGAGATGTTCTGGAATCCTATGTCACGAAGGAGCGTGACAAGGCTTCGGCTTTGAAATACCTCAGAAAAGCGATGAGGCGATATGGGAACCCTGAAGTCGTTGTGACCAACAGATGTCCGTCATACCGTACACCAATCAAAGTGATTGGGAATCTGGGGCGCCCGGAAACCGGGCGCCCTCTGATTAATTGGGGCGAGAATTTGCATTTGCCGTTCCGACGGCAAGAGCAAGCGATGTCTCGTTTCCAGCGAATGCGAAGTTTGCAGAAGTCCGTCGCGATCCATTCGTCAGTGCACAATCACTTCAACTTCGAAACACATATTAATTACCGAATTCGCTTCAAACAGAAACGCGACTCCGCCCTTCGCGAGTGGCGCGACCTTCTCGTCGCGTAGCCCCCCCTTGGTCCGCGAAAAGCGGCGACTAGTTCGTATTCGCCCGACAGCACCCATCTGAGTACACGCGTCGAACGCCCTCCCTTACTCTGCCCTAATGGTCCATTATGTTATCAAGGCAATCAGCGCCATCAGCAGCAGTGTTACAGATGCTGGTTATCCGATAGGAATTGTCACGGCCCTTTTTGACCATGAATGCAACCGCGTCGCCTTCCGCGAAGGCGGACAGGTCGACTTCGCCCATAGTGTTGAAGCCCATTGTCATGGCGTCCATGCCCATGCCCTCGATGGGACCATGCTCGATTGTCACGAAGTCGCCTTCGGTTCCCAGCGATTTGATAATGCCAGCGCCATGACCGATCCCTTCGTCAGACATGACATGGCCGGAATGATCCATTGTCTCGCCGTTAGACATCTCCATGTGCGCTTCGTTTTTTTCAGATCCAGCTGGCGTAACCCCCTCGGCATTGCCGCAGGCAGCGAGGGACAAAGTGAATAGGCTTCCAGTCAAAAGTCTTATTGTCTTCATGGTGTCGGTTCTCCTAGAGGATTGCTTGGTTGAAGTAATTTGCGCGTGTCTTCCGATTTAGATCCGCCGCGCGCGGAAAAGGAGCGGCCAACCCAGATGTAATAGATCGCGGGGATGACGATCAGGGTCAGCAATAGAGTTGAGACCATGCCACCGAGCATGGGCAGGGCAATGCGGCGCATCACATCTGCGCCCAGGCCGTCGGTCACGAAGACAGGCGTCAGGCCAACCAGAATGGTGAGCACCGTCATCAGCTTGGGACGAACGCGCATTGCCGCGCCATGACTGATGGCCTCAAATAGCTCTACGCGGTTTTGTGGTTGCTCTTCTCTCACCTGGGCGTCGATATAGAGCAGCATGATGACAGCTGTTTCTACAGCGATACCGCCAAGCGCAATGAACCCCACCGCTACAGCCACAGACAAATTGTAGCCAGCGAGCCAGACTGCCCACAGTCCACCGACCAGCCCGAACGGCAGCGACAGCATGATGATGGCGGTGCGGTCGAGCCGTCCAAAATGCAGCATGAGAAGCAAGAAGATGAGCGCGATCGCTGCTGGGATAGCATTCTGAAGGCGTGCTGCCGCTTCCTCCATCTGTTCATACTGGCCAGCAAACTCAATCGCGTAGCCAGGCGGCAAGGTCATGGCATCTGTCACTGCCTGACGTGCCTCGCTGACATATCCGCCCATATCCCGGCCTGCGATATCAACGAATACCCATCCAGTCAGACGCGCATTCTCCGAGCGAATCATGGGAGGCCCCTCGGTGAAGGCAATCGATGCGAGGTTGCCAAGCGGGATGTGAGCTCCAGTAGGAGTGGGAACGAGAATGTTTTCCAGATCATCCGGGCTTTCCCGGAACGGGCGGTCATAGCGCAGGATGATGTTGTAGCGTTCACGGCCCTCGACCGATTGCGCTAATCGCATCCCGCCCAGCGCGGTTTGCACGACAGTTTGGAATACGCCCATATCGATATTGCGGCGGGCTAACTCTGCCCGGTCCGGGGTGATTTCCAGATATTTACCCCCAAGGACGCGGTCCGCAAAGGCGGAGCGGGTGCCTCGAACATCTGAGACGACTGCTTCGATGTCTCGCGCTATCCGCTCGATCTCGATGAGGTCATCGCCGGTGACTTTGATGCCGATGGGCGTACGCACACCAGTTGAGACCATGTCCATCCGGATTTTGATTGGATAGCCCCAGGAATTGACGAGACCGGGCATTTGCAACTTTGCGTCGAGCTCTGCGGTAATGTCATCGACCGTGACACCGGGGCGCCATTCCGATTTCGGTTTCAGTTTGATCCACGTCTCGATCATGGTCAGAGGAGCCGGGTCGGTGGCGGCATCGGCGCGGCCTGCCTTGCCGAAGACGCGTTCGATTTCAGGTACGGTCATTATCACGCGGTTTGTCTGACCAAGTATTTCCCGCATTTTGGTGGAGGAGACGCCAGGAAGCGTGGTCGGCATGTAAAGCAACTCGCCCTCATATAGCGCCGGCATGAATTCAGAGCCGAGGCGCTGCGCGGGGATGATGACACTCGCTGTCAGAAGAAGCGCAATCGCAATCGTGATCCACTTGAACCGTAGTGCCGCATGCAAGACGGGCTTGTAGATCCAGATGAAGAAACGGTTCAACGGGTTGGCTGATTCAGGGCGAAACTTTCCGCGCATGAGATAGAGCATAAGTACAGGGACGAGTGTCACGGACAGGATCGCCGCGAATGCCATCGCATATGTTTTCGTAAATGCGAGTGGGCTGAACAGGCGGTAGCTTTCACCAGTGAGCGCGAACACTGGCAGGAAAGACACTGTGATGATGAGCAATGAAAAGAAGATGCCCGGACCGACCTCTTGGGCCGATGCAATCAAAGTGGCCCTGCGGTCTGCTGCCTTAGGTTTATCGCCCAGGTCGGCGAGTTTCCGACTCGCGTTTTCGACAAGGACGATGGAGGCGTCCACCATGGCGCCGATTGCAATGGCAATCCCGCCAAGGCTCATTATGTTTGCGGTGACACCCTGGAACGACATAATCAGAAATGCCCCGAGGACGCCAAGCGGAAGGGTGATGATGGCGACCAGTGACGAGCGGACATGCAGTAGGAAGATCAGGATCACGAGTGCGACCGCGATACCTTCTTCAAACAGCTTTTCCTTCAGGTAATCGACCGCGCCTTCAATCAGGGGTGCGCGGTCATAGACAGTGACGATCTCGACACCTTCGGGCAGGCCGCGCTGGAGTTCTGCGAGTTTTTCTTTCACGCGGTCAATCACGGTCAGTGCATTTTCGCCGTCCCGCATGATAACGATGCCCGCGACGGTCTCACCTTCACCATTGAGTTCAACAACGCCGCGGCGAAGGGCAGGGCCTTCAATGATGCGCGCAACGGCGGAGAGAAGGACGGGTGTGCCATCTGAGGCATAAAGCACGACCTGCTCGAGGTCTGTCTTTTCGTCAACATAGCCCGATGAGCGAATCACGTACTCGCTTTCGCCCTGTTCCAATGTGCGTCCGCCGACCTCGCTTGAGGCCGCTTTCACTGCTTCAGATACGCGGCGTAGCGGAATGTCATAGGATCGCAGCAGGTTGGGATCGACCATTACCTGATACTCGCGCACGAACCCGCCAACCGAGGCGACTTCCGACACGCCTTCTACGCCGGAGAGCTCTAGTTTAAGGAACCAGTCTTGAAGTGAGCGCAGCTCTGCCAAGTCCGTGCCGCCAGTCTTGTCGACAAGGGCGTACTGATAGACCCAGCCAACACCTGTGGCATCAGGGCCAAGTTGTGGAACCGCGCCATCTGGCAAACTGGTGCCAAGCCGCGACAAGGCCTCGAGGACACGAGAGCGGGCCCAGTAAAGATCCACGTCATCTTCGAAGATGACATAGACGAAGCTGGTGCCGAACATGGACGAACCGCGCACATCCTTTGTCTTTGGCAATCCCAGCAGATTGGTCGACAGAGGATACGTTACGAGGTCCTCGACGATTTGAGGGCTTTGCCCCGGAAAGTCGGTCCGGATGATAACTTGCGTGTCAGTTAGGTCAGGCACCGCATCGAGCGGCGTACGTTCGACGGCCATCCATCCTGCAACGCCAAGCGCCGCGCAGAGGAGGAGGACGATGAGCTGGTTTGAGACTGACCAGGAGATCAGTTTCGCGATTGCAGATTTTGAAGGATCGCGTCCGCCAAGATCGTGTGGAATATTGTCTGACATTATCGTGTCCTACCGATTTCCAGCGCGAGGATCGGCGGGGTCGCGTTCTGAGCTGCCTGAATCCATGTCTGCCATGGAGTTGGGCCAATCGACTATCTCTGCGGGGCTGTCGCCATAAGGATTGCTTGGCTCGCCGCCTTCCTGAAGCCAGAGGCGTTCGGTGCCTGCTTCTTTGTACAGTGTAAGTCCAGCATCGCGGTAGTGGATGGGAGTGCCGTCGATGAGCCAAGGCTCGAGTGCTGCCATCAAGCGTGAAAGTTCGACCGCGAGCGCGTCGCGTTCGACCGCGCTCTTTGCGGCCCTGAGGGCAGCTTCGGCGTCTGTCAAAATAGGGACAAGTTTTGTATTGGCATATCGGATCTTGAGCGTTTCGCTGAGGCCGATTGCTGGATCGAGATAATAGGGATCGATTTGGTAATCGTCCCTCAGCGCCTCATGGAAATACAGCGCCATATCCGTGAAATGGTCGATTTCGGTAAGGGTTTTGGCATCGACGGGCAGCTGGGCGAGCGGTGTGTCTGGCCCGGTCATCATAGCTATTGGCGCTTGTAATTTTGATAACCCCTCGCGCAGATTGACTTCGCTGTCGAGCATGAACTGCCCGCTGGCGACGACC
>NZ_JBDNGN010000085.1:0-32655 GCF_041689225.1 Hyphomonas sp.
ATCTCTTCGGACTTGAAGACTATCGCATCGATCCAAACACCGAAGACATGTTCACGCGGCTGGTCGATATGCGGGACGAAGCGAAAGACCGACGTGATCCCCTGCAGCAGCAGATCAAGATCATCGCGAACTCAACCTGCTACGGGATCTTCGTTGAAATCAACCGTGACGATGCACCGAAGCCCGAAGCCTTGGACCTGTTCACCACGAATGGCGAGAAATTGTTGGTCATGTCGGCTGCGCTCGAAGAGCCGGGGCGTTACTTCCATCCACTGCTTGCGACGCTGATTACGGGTGCTGCCCGATTGATGCTGGCTTTGTCGGAACGCCTTGCAGCCGATCAGGGCATGGATTGGACTTTCTGCGATACTGACAGCATCGCGATGGCCAAGCCCAAAGGCATGCCGGACGATGCATTCAATGCGCGATGCCAGGCGGTCATTGATTGGTTCGAGCCGCTCAACCCTTATCGGAAGCCAGGATCGATCCTGAAAATTGAGGATGTGAATTACGGCGCAACATCCAATGCGCTTACGCCGCTCTATTGTTTTGCCATATCCGCTAAGCGCTATGCGCTGTTCAATATCGATAAGGACGGTAGACCGGTTATCCGAAAAGCCTCTGCACATGGGCTTGGCGCGTTCATGGCCCCTTATGGGGCTGATAACCCGGCTAAAGGCGTACCCGAACCCGTTGGTCCACTGGGGACGATGGGTATTAGCCGTTGGCAGTATGATTACTGGTTCAAGCTTATCGAAGCGGCTTTGAACGGCACGCCCAACAAGGTGCCGCTCGACTATCATGTGTGCCTGAACAATCCAGCATTAAGACGCTACGGCGCGACCAGCCCGGCCCTGTTGCGGTGGATGAAATGTTTCAACGCGGGGAAAGCTTACAGCCAACAGGTGAAGCCGTTCGGGTTCATGGTGGCTCCCATCGCACGGACTGGAGCGATGGCTGAGATGCCAACTCCGGACCTTGTGGATCCATCCAAAAAGGGCAGGCCTCGCAAGACGGTGCGCCCGAAGCCAATTTCACCATTTGAGCGGGATGGAGCGCTAGCGGGAGCTATGGCCTTCGACCGTGTGTCTGGTGAACCTGTCGAGCCCGAAGCTTTGAAGACCTACGCTGAGGCTTTGGCTCTGTTTCATCTGAGCCCGGAAGACAAGTTCGATAATGGTGGCCCTTGGGACGTTGGGCGCACCGAGCGGCGACAGGTCACTGCTTCGGGAATTCAATTGATTGGGAAGGAAGCGAACAAGGTAGGGGAGTTTGGAGAAAAAGACCCAGTGAGTATAGCTGTGGCGGAATTCGCCGAATGAGCGAGTTCATGTGACGTTCAGAATCGAAATAGGACTTTGCCGTTCTGGGCACTTTCCTGCGGGGGATAAGATGAAATTTTTTCTGGCTGCAGTATTCAGCCTCTTCGGCTGCGCACAAGTTCAAGCTCAAATAGTGATCACACCTGACCAAATACGGTTGGGGGTGACCATGCTGAGTATGATGCACAAATATGCGGTGAACAAGACAGCTTCGAATGAGCGGAATGAACTGGTTGAGGATATCGACCAAAACCTCTCCGAATTGCTCGAGGTTGCTCGACAATCCCAATCGTCCCTCGACCGTATTGAGGATTTGGTTCTTTACGAGAATTTGAGACGTCGAGCTAAGGCAAATAGATTGCGATTGGCTAGCTATACTGATGAATGTCATGAAGTTTCGAGCGCGTGTAAAACAGAGCTCTCGAACTTGCTTGATTCGAACAGATCCGTCTCAGCCGAAGCTCGATCGCTTGAGATCGGTCCTATCTCAAGCGGACTTGTATTGCTCGCACAAGAAAGCGAGTTACTCTTGGCTGATGTTGTTCATGACGATCAATGGCTTGCGTTAGTGGGCAAAGATTACAGCTCTTACTGGCAAGGTGCTTTGGACAAACGCAAGTCAGGTTCACTTACTTCGAGGCTGGACAAACTCGAAGATCAGCAAGCAGAGAGTATTCGAAATGTATTTGGCGCGGCCTATCCCAAGAAAGGCGTCGCGACCGAAGAGGAATTTCACAAATTTTCTGAATGGGCAAACAGGGACAGGGTTGCCCAAATACGATTACCCGGCCGGCTGGGGTGCATGATATTCGACAAGACATTGTGGGGGGGCTTGTCGAATTCGTTCGGAGAGGTTGACGAAATTTCCTTAGGAGAGCCGATCATTCGCTACGAAAGCAAATTGATTGCGATAGTCCATGACGACGGAACCTCACATACAAACAGTGAGGTTGTGCAGTCACCGGATCTCACCACCTTTGAGTTCCGGAGCGTCATGAATAAGGTGGAGCTGCCTTATGCAGAACCGTATTCCATGGAGAACAAACGTCCATTCCGCAAAAGCGAACGCTGTCTGAAATACCGCGGTGACGTACAGATGTTCGAGACTACAGTTTGGGCAGACCTGAAGGCCTATTTGGAGCCTATTGAAGTGGATATTAATGCGCCGGTGGCAGAAATGCTCATTCTTAGAAATAGTATTGAATTAGCCAAAGCCGCAAAAGCTCGGATTATCTGAGAACTGTCGCTAATGGAGCCGCTGAAGCATCCCGACGAAATTAACCTGCCGAGGCGACAAAGCAGGAAAATTTCTGACCCCGAATCGGGCGCATTTGGGAGTGGATTTAATTAGTTCCAGGTTCTCGAAATGAGCAAGGGAGCCAAGCGGCTCAGGTCATAGACATTACACCCTCTTAAAGAGAAACATCCAACCGCCAATTAAGGAAAAAATCGCGTTGAGGTATGGCGTTGGATCGCCAAATTCGTTGGAGTTTATGGCGCCTAGTCCCAGACCAATAAGCCCGACAACTGGCAAGATGGAGAAGACAACCAAAGCTGTGATTGAAGAAGCATTGCGGAAGAGCTTATTTGCCAGCAATGCTCCAAAAAAGACACCAACCAAGGTCGCTATAATCGGCCAAAACAAATTCATCGGGATCATCGAGAAGCTCGACCCGAAATAGTCCGCCAGCGGGCCAAAGGGACCTGACACCAGCAGCATAACGACTCCATATATTGCGATCGAAACTACAAAAGTTACGACACCGGACAGCCCGCCGAGAACAAGGCTTCTATGGGGTTCATTGGGTGTATCGCGAATGTCCCCCATCACATTTATTCCCTAGCTGAAAATAACTATTCTAGTTGCTCATCTACCGTTGACTTCGCTTTCACAAAACACGGTTGGCTCAAAATTAGCGGTTACGCATTCTTACGCTTCCACAGAAACAGCAGCAATGGGCATAACTACAGAGTGATCAATCGGCATACTCGAACAAACGTATATTTTTCTTCGGACATCACTATACCCCCTCTCCAGTCTGGGGGGGGCGTTTTCTTGTCAGGCCCTTGCCGCGAATGCGTGCGCCAGCGCAATCGCCCCCGCAGTCGCCACGTTAACGCTGTCAAAACCCGCGGACATGGGGATGCGCACCGGCACTGCCGCCGCAATCAGGTCGTCCGGCAGGCCCGGCCCCTCGGCGCCGAGCAGGATGGCCAGCTTGTCCGGCATGGGCAGGGAGGTGATCAGGGCCGCATCCTCGCGCGGCGTCAGCGCCCACACCGTATAGCCCGCGTCGCGCGCCGCCTGCACCATTTCCGCGCCGGTGCCGCCATGCGCAAAGGGTAGCCACAGGCTCGATCCCGATGAGACACGAATGGCCTTGCGGTAGAGCGGGTCACAGCATTGCCCGTCCAGCAGCACGGCATCGGCCCCGAACGCCGCCGCATTGCGGAAACACGCCCCGACATTGTCATGGTTGGAGAGGTCGGACAGTAGGAGGATCGTGGAGGGGAGGGGCTCATCCTGAGCGACGTCGAAGGACGGGCCCCGTGCGGCCCGCGCTCGTCCTTCGACTTCGCTCAGGATTGCGCCAGAATCCCCCTTCACCCCGCAGGCCAGCACGCCCCGATGCATCGGGAACCCGGCCACCGCGTCCATCACGTCCTGCGGTGCGACATAGACCGGCACATCGTCCGGCAGGTGTTCAAGAATATCCGCCAGCGGTTCCAGCCGCGTCTCGCACAGGAACAGGCTCTCCACCTTGAATCGCGACCGCCTGAGCAGCGTCTCAAGCGTCACCTTGCCCTCGACAATGAACCTTGCCCCATGGCCCGATGTCAGGTCTTTCTCGCGGATAGACACAAAAGCCGCGATCCGAGGGTCGCGGCTGTCTGTGATCTTTATGACGTCCGGCTGTTTCAGTGCGCCACAGCGCCTGGCGTCACCGGCAGGCCCTGTTCCTTGGCCATACGCTTCATTGCCTTTTGCAGCTTCTCGAACGCGCGCACTTCGATCTGGCGGATACGCTCGCGGCTGACATTATAGGTCTCCGACAGCTCTTCGAGCGTCTTGGGCTCCTCGGACAGGCGCCGCTCGGTCAGGATGTGACGCTCGCGTTCGTTCAGGTCTTCCATCGCGTTGGACAGGAGGTCCATGCGCGCATTGTATTCCTGCTTGTCGGCGAAGTCTGCGGCCTGGCCCTGGTCGTCATCGGCCAGCCAGTCCTGCCATTCCATGTCGCCATCGGTGCCCATCGGCACGTTCAGCGAGGCGTCGGAGCCGGACATGCGCCCGTTCATCGAATAGACCTCGGTTTCGGTCACATTGAGCTTTTCGGCGATCAGGCGAGCCTGTTCGGGACGCAGGTCGCCTTCGTCCAGGGCTTTCATCTCGCCCTTCAGGCGGCGCAGGTTGAAGAACAGCTTCTTCTGCGCGGCTGTCGTGCCGAGTTTTACCAGGCTCCATGAGCGCAGGATATATTCCTGGATCGCGGCGCGGATCCACCACATCGCATAGGTCGCGAGGCGGAAGCCCTTTTCGGGGTCGAATTTCTTGACAGCCTGCATCAGGCCGACATTGCCCTCCGAAATCACTTCGGCCATGGGCAGGCCATAGCCGCGATAGCCCATCGCGATCTTCGCCACGAGGCGCAGGTGCGAGGTCACCATCTTTTCAGCGGCCTGAGTGTCATCATTCTCCAGCCACTTGCGGGCGAGCATGAATTCTTCGTTTTTCTCGAGCATCGGGAACTTGCGGATCTCGCTGAGATACCGGCTGAGGCCCTGCTCGGGGCTGAGAGCGACCGTACTGCGGGCCGAAACTGGGTTAGCCATATTCAAATCCTCCTAATGGAACCAATCCCGCGCTGCGGCGACGGTTCCCGTTTCAGGTGTTACGGGAAAGGTCCTAGCCCCGCTATGCGGCGGCGTATTCCCCGGAAATGCGCATGTATGTCATCGCGCTGCAGCATAAATAGAGAATACGGCCCGATAGGGGAAGGGAAAAGACAAGATTTGTGAGCGTTTGGTAACGTTTTGGTGCGCGGCGGTTTATGCCCCGTCCGGCAGCGCCCGGTGTTCTTCGGCGAAATAGTCCGTCGAGCGCATCTCGTGCAGGCGGCTGGCCGTACGTTCGAACTCGAAACTGCCGTCGCCGGTCGGGTAAAGCGCATCCGGTTCGGCCGCTGCGCTCGCGACCAGTTTCACCCGCGCCTCGTACAGTTCGTCGATCAGCGTCACGAACCGGGCCGCCTCATTGCGGTTTTCCGGGGAGAGCAGGGGGATGCCTTCGAGGATCACCGTGTGAAACGTGGCCGCTATCATGTGGTAATCGCGCGCGCCGAGCGGCCGGGCGCAGAGTTCCTCGAACGTGAAGCGGGCAATCCCCGCCGCCTCGCGTGTGACCTCCAGCTTGCGGCCCTTAACGGTCAGCGTGCAGTGTTGCGGCTGCGCGCCCAGCGTCAGGCGCTGCCAGGCCCGGTCTAGCGCCGCCGCCGACGCCTCGCCCAGCGGCGCATACCAGACCGGTGCCTCGCTCAGCCGGTCCAGCCTGTAGTCGCGTTCCGCGACGAGTTCGAACACATCGCAATTGGCTTCCAGCATTTTCACGAATGGCAGGAAGAGGGGCCGGTTGATGCCGTCGGCATAGAGATCGTTCGGATGCCGGTTGGAGGTTGCCACCACGGTCACGCCGTCGTCGAACAGGGCTTCGAACAGGCGCGACAGGATCATCGCGTCGGCAATCTGGGTGACCTGGAATTCATCGAAGCAAAGCAGGCTCGCGCCAGAGGCAATCCGTTTCGCGGCTGGCGCGATCGGGTCGTCGCCGGCTCCCCTGACATACCAAGGCGACCGCTTGCGCGCGGACGCGTCCAGCTTGCGCCATTCGCCGAGCATGTCATGGACGCCGCCCATGAATTCGTGGAAATGCACCCGCCGTTTCGGTGTCACCGGCGCTGCGTCGAAGAACAGGTCCATCAGCATTGACTTGCCACGCCCGACCCCGCCCCACAGGTAAAGCCCGGTGACCGGTGCTGGCTTTGAGAACCAGCCGCTTTTGCCTTTGAGGGCGAGCGCCTTTGCCAGCGTGTCGAGCCGGGCAGCAGCTTCCGCCTGCGCGCTGTCTGCGTCGATCACGCCGTCGGCGATCCGGGCCTCGTAGCGCGCCAGCACGGATGTCATCGCGCTGTCAGCCAATCCGTGACGCCACTTGGTCGATCATCTGCCGCCAGGCTTCAGGCCGCAGCAGCATCGCAATCACCAGTCCTGTCAGGGCGCCGCCAAGGTGAGCGCCGTGGGCAACCATGGTCTGGTCGCGCTGCGACAGGATAAAACTCACAATGATGAACCCTGCGCCGAACACGATCGCCCAGATCGGGATCGCAAAGAACAGGTAAAGGGTCGCGAATGGGTAGAACAGGCAAAAGCCCGAAATGACGCCGGAGGTCGCGCCGGACGCGCCGACCGAGCGATCGCCCGGCTGGTTGCGCTTGTCGGCATATTCCCAGACGTTTCCGCCCAGCAGCGACGCTGCATACAGGATCAGGAATCCGCCGGAGCCGACATGGGCTTCCAGGATGTGGCCGAACATGTAGAGCACGTACATGTTGATGAACAGGTGCAGGCCGTTGACGTGCAGGAAGGCCGATGTGACGAAGCGGTGCCATTCTTCCCCCTGCCGGATCGGGTTGATCCAGAAGGAATACCGGTCGAAAAATTCGGGGTTGTTGAACGCCACGACGCTGACGATCACGTTCATCGCGATCAGCACCAGCGTGGCGGGATAGACTTGCACGGCGTCCATAGCGTTTCAGGTCCAGAATGGGGCTAAGCCGCCCGGTTATATTCACCGGGCGGCTTAGCAAGGTCATACAGGGGTCTGCAAGCACAAGCGCCTCATGGGCGAACGGCTCAGGCGGCGCGCGCCGGGGCGGCAGCGGCCGGCATCTGTTCCAGCAGGAAGTCCTCGAACGTGTCGGGCCGCTGGATGAAGCGGTTGAAGGGCAGGGTCGCCTTGAACACCGCTTTCGGCGCGATATTGGCGCCGCAACGCAAAGCGGCGGCCACGACCTGGTCACGCGTATCCATGGATGAGACGACCGCGATGCGATACTTGCCCATATTGGCGACGCGAGCGATCGTCATGTCAGGGTCGACGCTGTCCGGCAGGCCGAGGTCGAGTACGACAAGATCGAAGCGCTCCAGGCGCAGGCGTGCCTCGGCGGCCATCAGTGTCGGCGCCATCACGAGGTCGACCTGGATGCGCGAGCGGGCGGCCTTGTCGGCGGCAATCGCCAACATGTCTCGGACCGGCTCGTGATCTTCAACCCAAAGAACTTTCATATACTCTACCCCGATAAGTTTCCTGCTGCCTGGGCGTCAGTATCTGTCTGCGCCCGTCTGGAGAGGAACTTGCCACGCGGGCCTTACGGCTTGGTAAAGCAGAACTTTCCGAAGTGTTGAAATCTCTACAGATCGGCCTTTTCCGGAAAGCTTTTCAGGCGCGCTAATCCTGCCGCATCCGCTTTCCCGTAAGGGGACTTCATGTATGCTGCGCCTTCGGGACAGGTCCTGATGGAAAAAAACAAAAAAAAGCACAAAGGCCATGACAGACGAGATCGCCATGCCCCCGCGAGCGGGTTCCGCCGTCTCGGCCTTTCACGAGGCCGCCGCGGACACGGGTCAGCACATCGTCGATGTACTGATCGAGGAACGCTGCCCGAAGCTCCGGTCAAGCTGGTCCTGGCCGCTCATCCGGCCGGCGCTCTACCAGGTGCTCGGCTATGGCAAGGCGCGGCGCATGGCCGACGAGATCGTCCAACTCAATGGCCGCGAATCCTTCGACCTGCTGTCCGGCCAGCTGGCATTCGACCTCTCGGTTGATGCCGTTGAACGCATGCCCAGATCCGGTCGGCTCATCATTGCAGCCAACCACCCCACCGGCCTCGCCGATGGCGTTGCCGTCTGGGACCTGCTGAAACAGGTGCGCGACGATATCGTCTTCCTGGCCAATGCAGACGCCGTGCGCGTCAATCCGAGATTCGAGGATGTCATCATCCCGGTTGAGTGGGTCGCCGCCAAGCGCACGCCCGCCAAGACGCGCGAGACCCTCAAGCGCGCGGCAGAGGCCTTCGCCCAGGAAAAATGCATCGTCATCTTTCCGTCCGGGCGACTTGCCCGCCGCGTGGATGGTGCCCTGCAGGAGAAGGACTGGTTCTCCACCGTCATTGGTCTCGCCCGCAAGCAGAAGGCGCCGATCCTGCCGCTCAATGTCGATGCCCGCAATTCCGCGCTCTATTATCTTTTCTGCGACCTCAGTGACGAGCTGCGCGACATCACGCTCTTCCACGAATTGCTCAACAAGCGCGGCTCGAAATTCCGCATGACGTTCGGCAACCTGATCGCGCCTGAGATGCTGCAGGGCGATTCGACGGCACTGACAGAAAAGCTGAAACAGCACGTCGCCTATGAACTTCTCACCAACCGCGATGCGGTCTTCGAACCCGATCAGAATTAGGGCCGCCATCTGATGCCATCCGATACAGCGCGCCCGATGGATCGCACCGTAGGCTTGCGCGGGGCAGTGTTGCTCGGTCTTGGCTCCATCCTCGGCACGGGTGTCTTTGTCAGTCTCGGCCTCGCTGTTGGTGTCACCGGTACCTGGGCGGTGCCCGCCCTCTGCCTTGCCGCCGTGCTGGCTGCGTTCAATGCGCTGTCGAGCGCAGAACTGGCGGCGAGCCATTCCGTCAGCGGCGGCACCTATGCCTATGGCTATCGCTATCTCGGACCGGATTTCGGTTTCGGCGCCGGGCTCGCTTTCCTCCTGGCCAAGTCGGCCAGTGCCGCCGCCGCCGCCATCGGCCTGTCGGGCTATGTGCTGGCAGGCGTCGGCCTGGATACAGCGCTCACCAATCCCGTCGCCAGCGCCGTTGTCGTCGCCATGACCGGTCTTGTCGTACTGGGCCTGCGCCGGGCCAATCCGGTCAATGCCGCGCTCGTCACGATCACCCTGCTTGGCCTCATCATCCTTGGGGCCATGGCCTTGCTGTCACCCGCCGGGGAACAGGTCGCAAATCCGACGAGGCCCTTCGCGCCCGCCGGCTTCCTCGAAGCGACCGCGCTCCTCTTCGTGGCCTTCACCGGCTATGGCCGCATCGCAACGCTGGGCGAGGAGGTCCGGTCGCCGCGCCGCACCATTCCGCGCGCCATCATCCTTACACTGCTTGTTTCCGCATGCCTCTATCTCGCCATTCTCACCGGCGGGCTGCACGTGCTCGGCGCGGCGCAGTTCGCCGATGCGACGACCCGCACCGCCGCGCCACTGCAAGCGGTCGCCGCGCGGCTCGGTGCGCCCTGGCTCAGCCTGCTGGTGATCGTCGCCGCCGTTACCGCGATGGCAGGTGTCCTCTTGAACCTCATCCTCGGCCTGTCGCGAGTCGTACTCGCAATGGGCCGGGAAGGGGACCTGCCGCGTCGGCTGGGCCAACTCGACCGTAGCGGCCAACCCCTGGCGGCCAGCCTGTGCGTCGGCGCCGTCATCGCCGCGATGGCCGCGTTTGGCGGGCTGGCGCTGGTCTGGAGTTTCAGCGCCTTCTGCGTACTGATATATTATGCGATTACGAATCTCGCCGCCTTGCGGCTCAGCGCAGACGCGCGGCTCTACCACCCGATCATCCCCGCGCTCGGCCTCGTCGGCTGCCTCGGCCTCTCGGTCTGGCTGCAACCGCTCATCATCCTGTCGGCCACGGCCATTCTGGCGTCCGCACTTGTCCTGCGCCGACTGCTGAAAATCCGGCTCGGTTGACCGGACAACGTGCTTGCGCCCGGAGCGGATGCGCCTTAAGGGCGCTCGCCATGCTTGAGATCATTCCTGAAACCCCTGCCGTGCACGCCGCCGCGATCGAAACCCTGTTCGATGCCACGTTCGGTCCTGGCCACTTTGCCAAGACGGCTGAGCGCCTGCGCGAGTTTTCGCGGTCGCTGCCGGAGATCAGCCGCGTTGCCGTGCTGGATGGCGCGGTGATCGGTGTCTGCCGCGTCTGGCCTTTGACCGTGGGGGAGGGGCGCACCCGCGCCCTGTTCTACGGACCGGTCGCCGTCGCCCCGGCGCATCAGGGCAGCCGCCTCGGCCTTACCGTCACTGGCAAAGCGCTGGAAGCGGGCAAGGCCGCGGGCTGGCCGGCAGCCATCCTCATAGGCGCGCCCGCCTATTTTTCTGAGATCGGCTTTGCCGTCACGCCGAAGCACCAGCTCAGCTTCGCCGGCCCACAGGACCAGGCCCGGGTCATGGTCCGCAATCTGGCGGGCGACGCGAGCCAGCTCGCAGGCAGGGTCACGGCGCTTTAGAGCGCCAGCTGCGCCAAGGCTGCGCGCCCGCGCACGCACGAAGTGCCCGGTCCGAGCTCGCCCGTCAGGGGAACCGGCTTTGCCATGGCCCGGTGCTGCCCCTAAGCCTCGCGCCAGGACCGACCTGCGCCTGATCCAGTATTTCGAAGCCGTCTACCGCCTGCTCAGCTTCTCCAAGGCGGCCGAGGATCTGCACCTGACGCACTCGGCGGTAACGCGCAGCATCAAGACGCTCGAAGACGCCTGGGCCACCCAGCTCTTCTATCGCACCACCCGCTGGGTCACGCCGACCGAGGCTGGCAAGCGCCTCTACCCGATGGCGGTCGAACTGCTCGCCTTCTCGAAAACCGTCGAACGCGAAACCGTCTCCGGCGATCGCCACCTCAAGGTCATCGGCGGCCCGATTGCCTGTGACATCCTCTTGCCAACCGCGATTGTCGAGTTCCGCAAGACGTCGCCCGGCATCTGCATGCTGGCCGATGTCATGCCGCCGCATGCCGCGATCGAGGAACTGGTCCAGCGCCGCGCCAACATTGTCCTGTTCAACATGTCCACGCTCGAAGCCCTGCCACATGCGGGCCGGCTGCAATTCCAGGAAATCATGACTGATGATTTCATCATGCTCCACCGGCCGGGCCATCCGGTCGCCGCGCGCGACACGCGTTTCGAAACGCTGCTGGCCTATCCCGGGGCTTTTCCCGGCTATCTCGACTATCTCGACGGCCAGCTGCCGGCCGGCATGCGTGAGGCGCTCTCGCAGGCCGGCGCGCCGCACTACACGCTCTACAGCCCGACCTCCTGCATGAACCTGTCAATGGCGTCCGACACGCTCACCGTCATGCCGCTGCCGCTGGCGGTCGCCAACCTGGAATCCGGCCGCCTTGGCGGCAAGCGCATTCCCGGCCTGCCGAAATACCGAGTCGGCGCCGCCTACAAGAAGGATGCCGCGCTCGAGCCCGATATCAGCGCCTTCCTGGCCAGTCTCACCACGGCGGCGCGCAAGCTCCAGCGTGGCAGTGCCAGGCGGCTGAAGGCGCTCGGCTAAGCCGCGTCCGGGTCTTTCATTTGTGAGTCCCACGCGCAAAAAGGCGATTATTACTCAATTGTTCTCATCAGTTGCGTGGCGTAACTTTTGCACTGTCTTTACAATGTGGAGCGTCCCCACCTGGTCCTTCATTGCAATCGAAGGCAGCTGTTGCCAGGTAGTGTATCCCCGCTGCCTGGCGACTTCCCCCCCCATTTTTCGCGCTGGCCTTTCCCCCGTCCGGCAGGCAAGACAGGGAAAAAAGGGGAGGGCCCGCCGATGAGCCGCATATTCGGGAGTGTCTGCCAGAACGGCTATGTCGTGCGCGACATCGAGGCTGCGATGGACCACTGGATCAACGTCATGGGCGTCGGCCCCTGGTTCTATATCGAGGACGTCAAGACAGACTGGTTCCGCCATCGCGGGCAACCGTCCGACGTGAAAATGTCGATTGCCCTCGCCAATTCCGGCGACCTGCAGATCGAGCTGATCCAGCAGCGCAATGACGCCCCCTCGATGTATAAAGAGTTCCTCGACGCGGGCCATGAAGGCCTCCAGCACATGTCCTACTGGACCGAGGATTATCAGGGCCTCTACGACACCGTCCTCGGCCTCGGCTACAAAGTCGGCCACGAAGGCTGCATCGGCGGCGAGAAGGGCCGCTTCGCTTATTTCGATACTGAGGCCCATCCCGGCACCGTCGTCGAAATCTCCGACATCTCCGGCACCAAGGGCCGCACCTTCGCGCATATCAAAAAGGTCTCCCAGGGCTGGGACGGGACGGACGCGATCCGCGTGACCAAGTAAAAGCCCCCTTGCCCCTATGGGGAGAGGGGGTTGGGGGTGAGGGGCCACCCAACCTCCACCAACACACCGCTCCTCCCCAAGCCGCCCTCCCGGCGAAAGCCGGGACCTCAGGCCATCGGAGAAGGGACATGCCGTCCGAGACCCCGGCCTTCGCCGGGGATACGGACACGGGATGTCCGGGAGCGCCGTAGGGTGCATTAAGCGCAGCGCAATGCACCGTCCCGAGAGGGCCAATCCAGACGTGCATTGCAGCCTTCGGCCTGAATGCACCCTACGCTTGCTTAGTTGCATACCTAGATACAAGGTAAGTGGCCGGCGTTGACGCCCTTGACCTGATCAGGCTTTCCAGTTCCAGCGCAGCAGCTCATGGATTTGGGTGATCTTGTGGTCAGCGATCCGGGACAGAACATCGCAGAGCCGGGCTTGTGGATCCACGTCAGTGAGCTTGGCGGTCTCGATCAGGGTGTAGGCGATGGCGGCGGCGTCGCGGCTGAAGCTGCTGGAAGTGATTGTGCAGCGGCTGGTCCTGCTCCTCGCGCTCGGGCTTCGCCTCGCGCCCGTCCTGCCTGCCGGTCGGCGGGTCCTACCGCTTGCGCCCCGAACTTGGCATCGTCGCCACCGCCCTGCCGGGCCTGGTCAATGCTGGGCTGGAATCGTGGTCGGAAATGAGGATAGACACGTCGTAATCCACGCCTCTTTCCATGCTTTTTGCCGGACGGTCCTGCCGCTCCGGTCACAGGTGCAGCCTCTCTTCCGAAGATACCTGCGACGGCAGGTATCCATGGACTGGACGCGCCTCAGGGGCAGGGGGAACTGCAGTCCATGGAGACCCCTGCCTGCGCAGGGGTCTTCGGTGAAAACGATACAAGGAGGAAACCCTACCGCCCCTCGCGCCGCCAGGCTGCGAAGGGACCAGCAATCGCACCGCGATTGCCCCGGAGCAGGCCCAAGCGCAAGCGCAGGGCTATCTGCCTTCTCGCCGCCAGGCGAGAATTGAAAAGATCACCAGGAAGCCCGCGGCCAGAAGGCCCGGCAGCAGCGGCTGGCTCTTCGACGAGCGCACGGCATAGGCCCCGCGTTCGCGCAGGCCCAGCCAGTTGGCGCCCGCCGCATTGCCGCGCGCGCTGACGCGGCGGATGTCCGGCAGGTTGGTGCCGGCCGCGTTGAGGCGGATGACGCCGCCGCCGGTCGCCTTGGCGAACGGCTCCATGATCTGGGTACTGGATTGCAGGTCGGCATATTCCTTCGGGTTGGCCGGCCCGTTCAGGGCGACGGCTTCAAGGCCCCCGGCCTCGGCGCGGTAAAGGCCCAGCTGGTCGATCGGCGCTTCGGCGCTGAAAATACCCGGCGCCTTTTGCGTCCAGACCGGCTCGATGATCCGGCCTTCCGGCGTTTCCAGCTGCAGCGGCGGGGCCGTGTCGAGCAGGGTGCGCAGTTCCATTTTCGCCGTGTCGCCTTCGGCCACGAGGGTGAGGCGGCGCTCTTCCAGTTCCGGCTCCTTCATCATCCAGTGGACCACCCGTCGGATCAGTTCCGAAAACGGCCCGCCACCGTCATGGCCTCTGGCCCATAGCCAGATCTGGTCGGACATCAACATGCCCACGCGGCCCTTATCCACCCGGTCGACAATCAGGAGGGGCTTGTCGTCCGGCCCGCTCATCAGCACGTCCCCGGCCTGCGCGGTCGCCTCGATATAGCGCATCCAGCCGCCCCAGGTCTGGCCGTCCAGCGGCGCGGTCACGGCGTGGCGCTTGCCCGCTTCGGTCAGCTTGGGAACGAATTCCCCGGTCCGGATCGTGCCGGTCGGCGAGGCGGGCAGGACAGCGGCGAGGGGAGAGCGCGCGAGGCTGCCGGGCCCGGCAAACGGCTCGCCCGCCGCAATCAGCAGCGCGCCGCCATCGGTCACATAGCGCGCCATATTGGCAAGGTAGGACTGGGTAATCACGCCGCGCCGCTCATACTGGTCGAATATGATGAGATCGAAATTCTTCAGCTTGTCGACGAACAATTCCTCGGTCGGAAAGGCGATCAGCGCCAGTTCCTCGGGCGGCGTGTAATCGGTCTTGTAGGGCGGACGCAGGATGGTGAAGTGGACAAGGTCGACCGACGGGTCGGATTTCAGCAAGTCGCGCCACACCCGCCCGGCCTGGTTCGGTTTGCCGGTGACGAGCAGGACGCGCAAGCGGTCGCGAACCCCGGCCAGCGTCGCTGCCGTCCGGTTGTTGGCCAGCGTCAGTTCTTCCCGGCCCGGCGGAACTTCCACCACGATGACATTCTCGCCGCGCCGCTCGATCTCGATGGGCAGTTTCGTATTCTCGCCCGCATTGACTTTCACGCGCTCGACCGGCCCGCCATTAAGGGAAACGCCGACTTCAATCTCGCCGCCGTCAGGGTCATCGACGCGCACGACAAGGTTCGCGGTCTCGCCGACAATCCCGAAATTCGGCGCATCGACAATCTGCACGCGCCGGTCGCCCCGGTCCGGATCGCCGACCACGAGTCCGTGCACGGGTCCGATGGCGTTTTCCCGCGCCTCTCCTGCAGGAAAGTCATGCACCTGGCCGTCGGTCACGAGGATCGCCCCGGCGATTCTGTCGCGCGGAACATCCGCCATCAGGCCTTCCAGCGCGCCGTAAAGGTGCGTGCCGTCATCATGCGGATCGGATTCCAGCACACGCACTTCTAGCGACGTGTCGGCTTCCAGTTTTGTCCTCAGGTCATTGAAAGCTGTCTGGGCCGCGCTGGCGCGATCCCCGAACTGCATGCTTTCCGACCGGTCGAGCACAATCGCCGCCACCGAGGGCAGGGGCTCGCGTTCTTCTTCCACCAGCGACGGATTGGCAATCGCCGCCGCCAGAAGTGTCAGGCCCAGGCCGCGCGTCAGCGCAGCTTGCCCACGCAGGAAAACATAAGCGATCCAGGCCAGCGCTGCGACAGCGACGACCAGCCACAGCGCCGGCCAGCCAAGGAAGGGATCAAACGCAAGACGGGTGGCATCAATCATTGCGGCCCCCCTTCGGGCAGTCTCTCCGGCAGGCGCGGATCGGCCTCGTCTTCATCGCCGTTTCCCAGCCGTTCCAGCAGGGCCGGCAGGTGGACCTGATCGTCCTTGTAATTCCCTGTCAGCACATACATCACGAGATTGACGCCAAAGCGCCGCGCCATTTCGCGCTGCGTCGGCCCGCCATCGACGGAATAGAGATCGCGCCCGCGACTATCCACCGCCCAGGCAGACGCCCAGTCTGCATCGCCAATGAACAGGCGCGAAACGCCATCGCCGCGCGGGGCATTCGGTCCGCCGGTCTTCTCGATCCACAGGCGGCGATTGGCAAAGCGGCCGGGGAAATCGTCGAGCAGGTAGAAGCTGCGTGCCAGCACATGATTGGTCGGCACCGGCTGTAGCGGCGGCGCGTCGAGGCCTTCCAACAGTGTCTCCAGCGGCGCAACATCGGTATCGGTCCCAACCGTTCCGCCCGCCCGCGTGTCGATCACAAGCGCGCCACCAGACCGGAGATAGACGTTCAGCTTGGCAATCGCGGTCGCTGACAGTGGCGGCGCGCCTTCGGGTATGCTGAAATAGACCAGCGGGTAGAGTTCCAGCGCGTCGGTTTCGAGGTTCAGCGCGTCCGGTTCAGCCGGCTCAACTGAGGTGCGCAGGCTGAGCACGGAGGAGAGGCCCGACAGGCCCGCCCGGGTCCGCTCATTGAGGGCACCATTGTCTGTCTCGACATAGCCGAAACGCATGGTCAGCGCCGCATCGATTTCCTTCTGCGTCGCGCGGCCCGGCCCGGCAATCGGCACAACCTGCGGCGCGGTCGAGACGCGGCGATAAGAGCCATCCGGCATTTGCTGGTAGCGATAGGACTGCGCGTCAGCCTGCGGCGCCAAACTGAAACCGAGCGCGCAGACCAGCAGCAAGGCCGCAGCGCCTTTCGTCCGGCGGCCGAGACGCGGTAAATGCCCGGCCACGAGCAGCGCGATGAACAGGTCGAGCGTCAGCAGGATCACGGCCAGTGTCAGCAGCGGCCCGGCAAGGCGCAGCGACCGCGCTTCGGCGTCACCGAGCAGCCGCGCCGCCAGCGGCCAGGCTTCGATCAGCGACGGGCGGGCCCCGGCGCCAGCGTTCAGCGCGCGCGTGCCGGACGGACCCTGATAGAGGCCGGGCGGGTGGGCTTCGGACGGTTTGATCGTGCCGAAGTCGGCTGCCTTCAGCGGCGCAGCATTGGCACCGGCAGCGGCGAGGCGGCCATAGCCATCGAGCACCAGTTGCGGCGAATAGGCGCCTTCGGTGTCGCTGACAGATTCGCCGCGCCCGGCGGCGATGGAGCGGCGCAGCATCTGCTCGAACGTGCCGGAATAGGGCAGGTCCGACCAGTCTGGCCCGGCCGTGATGTGAAACAGGATCAGCGTGCCGCTGCCGCGGGAATCGGCGGTCACCAGCGGGCTGCCATCAGCGAGCCGCGCCCAGGTCTTGCGGGCAAGGTCCGGCGCAGGCTTGGCCAGCACCTGCTGCTTGATGCGGACATCGGGCGGAATGGCGAGGCCATCAAATGGCGAGTTCGACGGAAAGGGCGCCATGGCCTGCGGTTCGTCCCAGGCCAGCGCGCCGCCAAGGGCGCGGGACGAGCGGCGAAGCGCAACCGGCAGCAGGTCATCGCCCTGTGCGGCAAGGTGCGGCCCGGCAAAGCGGATCAGCGCGCCGCCTTCTTCGACCCATTCGGTCAGGCGCTTGGCATCTTCCGGCAGGATCTGGCCAATGTCCGTCAGGATGATCGCGTCCGGCGAGGTCGAGACCAACGCCTCGATATTGCCTTCGTTGATCGACGCGAAAGGCTCGAGCGCCTTGCGCACATAGTGCATGTCCGAAAGCAGCGGCTGGGCAACCGAGCCTGCATCGACGAGGCCGACACGTCGCGAACGGTTTGACGAATCCCAGAGCCAGACCGTTCCGGCGCCTTGGCGTCCTGTTGCCGTGAACCGCGCGATCCGCGAGAGCGCAGCGGCCGGAATGGCAAAGCTCGCCACGGCTTCGCGTTCGCCGTCATTGAATACGGCTTCGGCGGTGGCGAGCGCCGAGCCGTCGAGTGTGAGGGCAGAGACAAAACCGCGCTCCTCGCCGCGCGGCTGGGCACGGCGGAGCGTGACGGAGACGGAATCGGTTTGCGATGAAATACCGGTGATCGCCGCCGGTCCGGCAGGCGGAGCGGCATAGACCGAGAGCGGGGCGATGGCTGAGAGCGCGGCGGCAAAGGCGCGCCCGCCTTCACTCTCGATGCCGTCGCTGGCCCAGAAGATGCGCGCGGGTTTCAAGCCGGAGTCTTTCAGCCGCTCCAGCGCTTCGGTCCGGTCGGTGCTCCAGGATTGGGGGCGCAGCGAGGACAGGCGCTTGGCCATGTCAGCGCGCGAGAGGCGCATGGCCGGATTAGTGTTTAGCGTCTGCGGCGCGGTCAGTAACAGGTGCGTCGCCGCGTCCCGTCCGCCCGTGTCGAGCGTCGCGGTGGCCGCGTCGACCAGTTCGCTCCAGCGCGGCGCCGAGGGCCAGCCATTGTCGACCACCACCAGCAATGCGCCGCCGGCATCGGGGGCTTCGTTCCGCGCGCCCGGCGCATAGACAGGTTGCGACAGGCCGATGATCGCGGCGGCTGCCGCCAGTGTGCGGATCAACCAGACCCACCAGGGCGTCCGCGCCGGTGTTTCCTCTTTCGGTTCGACTCCCTCAAGCAGGCGAAGCGAGGGAAGCTCCACATCCTTTGGCGCAGGCGGCGTTGCGCGCAGCACCCACCAGATGACCGGCAGGGACAGCAGCGCAAACAGCGCCAGCGGCGCGCCGAACAGGAAGGGGCCGAGCACGGTCATCCGCGTGCCCCGAAACTCTCGACGGCCAGTTTCAGCCGGGCTGCGCCATGTAGGCTGGGCGTGCCGGTCGTGTGGGGAACGAAGCGCCAGCCGATCTGGGTGGCGAGGGCCAGAAGGGCTTCCCGCTGCTCAGCAAACTTGCGCTGGTAATCTTCGCGCAGGGTTTCAGCGCGCCCAAGAATGCGGTCGGTATCGGCGCCGGGACGATGGAGCTTCACGCGGCCGGAGAAAGGAAACGCCTCTTCGATCGGCGCAGCCACCGCCAGAAGCACACCTTCCGGACATTTTGCGGCGAGCGGCTTCAGGCGCGCCTGCCATTCCGGGATCGGATCATAGAAGTCGGACGCGATGACCAGCGTAGCGGACGTGCGCGGCGGCGGTGGGAAAGGACGGCCTGCGCCATTGGAAATGTCCTCGGCCAGCCGGTCGACGGCGCGCTTGCCGAAGCTCGGCGTGCGGCTTGCGCCGAGCGCACCGATACGTTCGCCATCCTTCGACATCATGATGCCGAGCGTCAGCATCAGCAGGCGCGCTTCGTCCGCCTTGGTGCGGATGTCGCCGTCGCCCTTCCAGTTGAAACCGGCGTGCGGGTCGCACCAGAATAGCACCGTGCGGGCGGTTTCGAGTTCCGTCTCGCGCACGAACAGCTCATGGCCCTTGGCCGAGCGGCGCCAGTCGACGCGGTCGGCGGCGTCTTCCTGCGCATAGCGGCGGTATTGCCAGAACTGCTCGCCGGTTCCCGCGCGGCGGCGTCCGGCGCTGCCGATATGCGCGGCTTCAGAGGCCTCGGCCTTGAAGTTCAGGTTCGGCAGCTGGCGGGCCAGCGCCTCGGCTTCAGCACGAAGATCGGAGAGGGGAGTCATTTGGTGTCTCTTTGGGGAGAATTGCTTATGCCCGCTTCCGATTCGAGAGACGCCAGGCAAATCAATGCGTCCTCCATTATTTCATTGCTCTTTTCGTCGCCCGCGCGGATCTGTTGCCTCAGTGATTCGAGGTAGTTTGGTTTTGCCTGTGTGAACGCTTCACTCAGGACGGATTTTTCATAAGGCATGGCGAGGGGGCATGGCTTTCCTGAAACGCGCAATGGTTGCTCTTCACACCTACGCGCCTTGTCGCGTCTGTATTCCCTAACGACTTGGTACCGGCACTGAAGATCGGTGGAACATGCCTGCATCGACTGAACAGGCATAAAACTGGATTCGGCGGAAAAATCGATGGCTTGCAGGTGAGGTTGGCCAGCTAAGTGCTCAACAATGAGCGCGTGATTGATAGTCGATGAACAGCGAATGATATCTAAAAAGCCCAAGCTTTCTGAGGTGGCATTCGGGTTGGCGTCGAGAATCCGCGCATGTGATTCATGTGCTGTGTCGAGTAGGCTCGGCCTATCCTCAACCACTTCGGGCGTGAGCCACCGATTTCCAATGATCAACCCACCGATCACAAACAGGGTAATCAGCGTGTTTCGAATATTGAAATAGGGATGTGGCTTTTTCACAAAAATCCCCTGCGTCTAAGCCACCTTCCGCGCGAGGTCGTTGATCAGGTCGGTGAGGCTCGGGGCTTCGCCGGTCGGATCGTAGCGCATGGCCATGCGGTGGCCGAGGGCGGGTTCGGCGAGAGCTTCGACGTCTTCGATGCTCGGCGCGAGGCGTCCACGCAGCAGGGCGCGGGAACGCGCGGCGAGCATCAGGGCCTGACCGGCGCGTGGGGACGGGCCCCAGTCGACAAGGCGCTGCACGCGCGCATCAGACGTTTGCTCAGGGCGGGCTTCGCGGATCAGGTTCAGGATCGCCGCGACGATTTTCTCGCCGACCGGCATGCGGCGGACCAGCGCCTGGATCGACATCAGCTGCTCGGCGTCGAGCGCCGGGCGGACGGTCTGGTCGGCGCCGCTGGTTGTCTCGATCAGGATGCGGCGTTCGGTGTCGAGGTCCGGATAGGCGACATCGATCTTCAAGAGGAAACGGTCGAGCTGGGCTTCGGGCAGGGGATAGGTGCCTTCCTGCTCGATCGGGTTCTGCGTGGCCAGCACGTGGAAAGGCGCCGGCAGGTCGTGGCGCACGCCCGCGACGGTCACATGACGCTCCTGCATGGCCTGCAGGAGGGCAGACTGGGTGCGCGGGCTGGCGCGGTTGATCTCGTCGGCCATCAGCAGCTGGGTGAAGATCGGCCCCTTGAGGAAGCGGAAGCTGCGCTGGCCGCCCGCGCTTTCGTCCAGCACTTCGGAACCGATAATATCCGACGGCATCAGGTCGGGCGTGAACTGGATACGCTGGTTGGCGAGGCCGAGCGCCCTGCCCATCGCTTCGACGAGGCGCGTCTTGGCAAGGCCCGGCGCGCCGATCAGCAGCGCATGACCGCCTGCGAGGACAGCCGCCAGTGCCAGTTCGACAACCCGTTCCTGACCGAAGACGGCCTTGCCGATTTCCGCCTTGACCTGGTGCAGGGTTTCAGTGGCTGCCTCGGCCTCGGCGACGATGTCATTCGTATCTACTGCAGTATCGGCCATATAAAAGGCGCCTCCGGCTTCACGTGTCTGGCAAACAAACCTATGTCTAAGGCCTCATCATGGCGGAGTAAGACGTGAAATCCAGTCCCGGTAACACATTGAGCCTCGAGGAGACGCTTAAGGCTATCCTGCCGGATGGCAAGCTGTCGGGTAAGCTGCCGCCTGTGGAATCGTGGAATCCAGAACATTGCGGCGATATCGACATGGCGATCCGCGCCGATGGCAGCTGGTGGCATGAAGGCGGCCGCATGGGCCGCGAGCGCATGGTGAAGATGTTCTCGCGCATCCTGCGCAAGGATGAAGATGGCGAAACCTATCTTGTCACGCCGTATGAAAAAGTCGTGGTCCGTGTCGAGGATGCGCCCTTCATAGCCGTGCGTGTCGACCGGGCGGGCGCGCCGGGGCCGGATCAGGCGCTGGCCTTCCTCACCAATGTCGGCGACGTGGCGGTGGCAGGGCCAGAACTGCCGATCCGCGTCGAGACCGATGCGCAAACCGGTGAGCCGTCACCTTATGTCCTGGTCCGGGGCCGGCTTGAGGCCAAGCTGGCGCGGCCCGTCTTCTATGACCTCGCCAACATGGCCGTGCCCAATCCGGATGGGTCGCCGACGCTCGGTGTGTGGAGCCAGGGCCAATTCTTTACCATTGGCCCGGCAGCCTGATCCAGATGGGCTACACAAATCTCGACGATTTCCTGACAAGAGCGGCTGCGCGGCTGGATCCGCCGGTCGGTGCGATGAGCCTGCAGGAAGGCGGCGACATGGATTTCCTGACGCCGGAAGAAGTGGCCATCATCCGGCCCGCTGCCGTGCTCATCGGGATCATTCCGCGCAAGACCGGTGCGACGACCCTGCTGACCGTCCGCCCCACCACAATGTCCACCCATGCTGGTCAGGTCGCATTCCCGGGCGGCAAGGTTGATCCGATCGATGTCGATGAAGTGGCCGCCGCCCTGCGCGAAGCCGAGGAAGAAGTCGGCGTGGTTCCGGGCGATGTCGATGTCATCGGCAAGGGCTCGCCCTATGTCACGGGCACGCGCTTTCGCATCACGCCTGTCCTGGGCGTACTGCCAGCCGACTTTGTCGCCGTGCCGGACCCTACGGAAGTCGCCGATGTGTTCGAGACGCCGCTCGATTTCCTGATGAAGAGCGCCAATCATCAGACGGGACACGCCGTCTACAAGGGCAAGGAACGTCAGTATTACGAGATGCCCCACAATGGCTATCGTATATGGGGCGTGACAGCGGGCATTATACGGCGTCTGTACCAGACACTATATGAGGGTTGAATCCCCAACGCGCGATTAGGGGTTTGGTTTGGGCTCGGTGCGACTTATCTAGGACGTAACCTGAATTGGAGGGAAATTTTGGCAGGCAGGCTGGTCTTTGAGGCCTTTATCTTCTCGATCCCGTTCATCCTGTTCGGACTCTACTTGCTGGCGACCGCCAGCGTGGAACAGGAAGGCAAGCGCAAATGGCCGGTCCAGATGCTGTTCCTGGCCGGACTCGCGCTCGCCACGATTGCCTGGTTCGTCCTGATTGTGCTGGAAAAGAAGGAACGCGATATCTGCCATGAACCGGCCCGGTTCGAGAATGGCGTGATCATTCCGGCGCGCGACTATCCGTGCGAGCAGAATGTGCGGGATGTCGGTGTGCCCCTGAAAAAATCCCCCGGCATCGTGCCGCAAGGTGCTGTCGGCCCGGCTGACGCACGTGATGCGTCCGAAATCCAGGCCCGCTTCCCGGAAACCGAGGCGTCGGATAGTCCCGATGACCCCGATTGAGCAGATTGCGCCGGCCTGGCTGACGCAGCGCGGGACGCAGGCTGTCATAGCGGCGCTGGAGGCTGCTCGTCCAAACGGATCGCGATTCGTCGGCGGCTGTGTGCGCAATGTCTTCCGGGGCACTACGCACGCCGATGATGATATCGATATTGCCAGCCAGTTGGAGCCGCCAGCGATCATCGCGGCGCTCGAGGCCGCTGGTATTCGCGCCCAGCCAACCGGTATCGAGCACGGTACGATCACCGCGATCTTCGACGGTCGGCCCTTCGAGATCACCACGCTTCGCCGCGACGTCGAGACCGACGGGCGCCGGGCCGTCGTGGCCTTTACCGAGGACTGGGCCGAGGACGCCGCGCGCCGCGATTTCCGCCTCAACGCCCTCTATGCTGATCGCGAGGGCCATGTGTTCGAGCCGATCCCTCAGAGCCTGTCCGATGCCAAATCGGGCCGTGTCGTCTTCATCGGTGATGGTGATGAACGCTTGCGCGAGGATTATTTGCGCATCCTGCGCTTCTTCCGTTTCAATGCCTGGTATGGCGAGGCGATTGACGGGGCCGGGTTCGACGCTTGTGCCCGCCAGAGACAAGGCCTCCAGAAAATCGCCGCCGAGCGGATCTGGAAGGAACTGAAAAAGCTGCTCGGTGCGCGCGACCCGTCAATTGCCATGCTGGCGATGGAAGAGAGCGGCGTTCTGGAAGAAATCCTGTCCGGCGCGCACGCCGACGGCGTGGTTGCGCTGTGCGAAGCCGAGAAGCAGGCAGGCCTGCGCCCCGATCCGATGCAGCGCGTCATGGCGATGCTGCCGCGCCGCGGTCGCGAACTGGATGCGGTGGCCGGTCGCCTCAAGATGTCGAATGAGGAACACCGCCGCCTGCTGGCCTGGGCGAGCGCCGGGATGGACCATGTCCAGGGCCTCGCGCCGCGCGATCTGCATGCGGCGATTTATGCCTACGGGCCCGAAGCGGTTGAGGATCGGGCCGTGCTGGAGGCGGCCCAGTCGGAACGAATCGCCGGTCTCGGGGCGCGCCTGTCAGAGATCGCGACCTGGCCGCGGCCCGCTCTGCCGGTCGGCGGCGAGGATGCGCTCGCGCTTGGCCTGTCCGGCCCACAGGTTGGCGAGACCTTGCGCGCCGCCGAATCAGCCTGGATCGACAGCGATTTCAAGCTGGACCGCGCGGCGCTTCTGGCGCGGCTCAAATCGCCCGATTGAGGCCCCAGAGGGTCGCGGTCAGGTAAGTGGCAAACAGCAGCCAGCCGAGATAAGGCAGCTGGATCAGCGCGGCGATGCGTGAATGGCGGTCGAATTCGCGCAGTAAGGCGAAATCGAGAATCAGCAGGATGGTCATTACGCCGAAGGCGAGGCCTGCGTCTCCGAGTCCGAAAAAGGCGAGGTTCCAGACCATGCCGCCGGCCAGCAACAGGAAATAGAGGCCGAGGGCGCTGCTGGCTTCACGGAAGCTGCCTGCCGCCTTCACGACCAGAAGCGCGCCGGCCACAATCGCAATCATCACAACAGGCCAGGCCAGAACGATGGCGATGCCCGACGGCGCCAGGGGTGGCTTGGCCAGTCCGGCATACCAAGTCGGCGACGCGCCATTCGCGACGAGATATCCCAGAATGCTGACGATTGCCGCGCTGGCCACAACCAGGACCGCGCTCATCCAGGGTATGGGGTATTGGCGCACCAGCATGAAGGCAGTGTACCCTCATACGGACGCATCGTCATCGCAGAACATTGAAATCAGGGATTTTTCTTTCGGATCGTCCGGGGTCTACGCTGGACGGCCGTCATGGCCATTTCACCACGGGGGGCATGCTGGACAGGATGCTCGTCACATTGCCTCCGGTTTTCAGGCCGAACGTCGTGCCGCGATCATAGAGCAGGTTGAATTCGACATAGCGTCCGCGCTGGACCAGCTGCTCCTCGCGCTCGGCCTCGCTCCATGCCCGTTGCATGCGGCGCGCAACGAGGTTGGGGTAGATTTCCGCGAACTGCCGGCCAACTTCCTGCGTGAACGCGAAATCGCCCTCCCAGTCGCCGGTATTGAACCGGTCATAGAAGATGCCGCCCGTTCCGCGCGGCTCGTTGCGGTGCGGTAGATGGAAATACGTGTCGCAATGATCGCGCATCTCCGCGAAGTCCGCGCCGGAATAGGAATCGCACGCCGCTTTCATCGCCGCATGGAAATCCACAGAATCTTCAAACGCTCGGTCACGCTGGTAGGCGAGCAGGGGATTGAGGTCGCCGCCGCCGCCAAACCAGCTGTCGCTGGTCACCAGCATGCGCGTGTTCATGTGGGCAGACGGCACGTGCGGGTTGCGTGGGTGGGCGATCAGGCTGACTCCGCTGGCCCAGAAGTGTCCATCGGACTTGTCAGTGCCGGGGATCTGCGCCGCGAAGGCCTCGGAAAATGTACCGTTCACAAGGGAAAAATGGACGCCGACCTTCTCGAACACATTGCCGCGCATGAGGCCCATCCGGCCGCCGCCAAGGTCTTCGGATCCGTCTCCTCGTGCCCATTCGGTCATCTCAAACCGCCCGGCAGAGCCAGTGTAGAGCGGCGGCCCGGCGGCATCCTCGAGCGCCTCGAACCGTGCGCAGATATCGTCTTGCAGTGATTTGAACCAGGCGCTGGCGTGCGCCTTGCGGGCATTAAGATCAGGATTGGTCATGGCGCTTTTGATGCGCTGTCTGGCCTCCTGCGACAAGCGCGCTGTTGTCACAGGCCACAAGTCAGGATAACGCGCGTCGACAAGTGTTTTATCGGGGCCTCCCGTGTCGCCTTGCCGCAATGGGCAAGAAAAGGGGCCGTGTGTATTACGGGGCTAAGAATCTGCCTTGAAGGACGGGTACAGCGTGACTGATCAAACTGCACATTCCCATGACGATGCCGTCGATGAAGATCGCCGCAATTTCGTTCATATCGCGACGGGTGCCGTGGCTTTCGGCGGACTGGCCGCTTTTGCCATCGCCGCTGTCGACCAGTGGAACCCGGCGGCCGATACGCGCGCCGCGTCGTCGCTAGACGTTGATATCTCGAAAGTGCCGCTCGGCGGTGAGATTCGCGTCCTGATTGGCGGCAAGCCATTCTTTATCCGTCACCGCACTATAGCGGAAATCGCTTCGGCGGATGCGGTGAATGTCGCGACCCTGCGCGACCCGGAGACCGATGACGAGCGCCTGCGCCCGATGGTGGACGGCAAGCTCAATCCGGCCATCTTGATCACGTCCGGTGCCTGTACCCACCTCGGCTGCGTGCCGGTTGGCCCGACACAGGGCAATGTCGGCGCCTTTGGCGGTTGGTACTGTCCGTGCCACGGCTCACAATATGATACGTCCGGCCGGATTCGCAGCGGCCCGGCACCTAGCAATCTCCCGATTCCGAATTACAAATATGTATCGGATACCGTGGTCAACATTTCCCTCTAAGGAAGGATATCTCTGATGAGCGGACATGAATCATCCTACACGCCCAATTCCGGCTTCGAGAAATGGCTCGACAAGCGCCTGCCGCTGATTCGCTTTGCGAATGATACGGCCATCACGTTCCCGACGCCGAAGAACCTGAACTACTGGTACACGTTCGGCGCGATCCTCGCGATCTGCCTCGTAGTCCAGATACTGACTGGCATAATCCTTTCCATGCATTATGAAGCCAGCGTCGATGGCGCCTTCGCTTCGGTCGAGCGCATCATGCGCGACGTGCCGTATGGCTGGCTCCTGCGATACATTCACTCCAATGGCGCTTCGATGTTCTTCTTCGCGGTGTACATCCATATGTTCCGCGGCCTCTATTACGGGTCGTACAAGGCGCCACGCGAAGTGCTGTGGATTCTCGGCTGCGTGATCTTCCTCCTGATGATCGCAACGGCCTTCCTCGGTTACATGCTGCCATGGGGCCAGATGTCCTATCACGGCGCCAACGTGATCACCTCGCTGTTCGGCGCCATCCCGCTTGTCGGTGAAAGCCTGCAGACCTGGATCCTCGGCGGACCGTCGATCGGTAACCAGACGCTGCAGCGCTTCTTCTCGCTGCACTACCTGTTGCCATTCATGATCGCCGCCGTCGTGATCCTGCACATCTGGGCCCTGCACGTGCCGGGCAACAACAACCCGACTGGCGTTGACGTTCAGGACGTGGAAAAGGATACGGTTCCGTTCCACCCCTATTACACAATCAAGGACGGCTTCGCGATCGTGCTGTTCCTGATCATGTTCGCAGCCTTCGTTTTCTACGCACCGAATGCGCTGGGCCATGCTGACCAGGCTATCGAAGCCAATCCGCTCGTGACGCCGGCCCATATCGTGCCCGAATGGTACATGCTGCCATTCTACGCGATCCTGCGCGCCATCACGTTCGATCTCGGCCCGATCCCGGCCAAACTGCTCGGCGTGATCTTCATGTTTGCCGCCATTGCCATACTGTTCGTCCTGCCATGGCTCGACACGTCTAAGGTCAGATCGATGCGCTACCGCCCGGTGGCACGTCAATTCTTCTTCGGATTTGTCGTTGTTTGCGTTTTGCTGGGCTGGTGCGGTGCAAAGGCGCCGGACGCTGCCGTCATACCGGCGCTGCAAGGCGAAAAGATTCTCGTCGTGAGTTACAGCGAGAACGGTCAGGAAGCGACTAGCGAGTACAAGGGCGAAGAAGCCTATGTCGATGCGAAACGTTTCATGGGCAATCTTCCGGAAGGTGCCAGCCCGTCGCTGGCGGCCGTTTCGCCGGCGACATTCCAGTTCAGCCAACTTTCGCTGATCCTGACGATCTGTTATTTTGGGTACTTCTTCATGTTGTTCTTCATCGGGCTGACCGAGAAGCCGAAGGAACTGCCGGAATCCATCCATAAATCTGTACTCAAGCGCCACAAGGCGTCTTCAGCAACCGCCGTTCCGGCCGAATAGGGAGCCTCGAGGTAAATCCATGAAAGCGTTCCGCATTCTCGCCGCCGGTCTTGCCGGCCTCAGCCTGGCAGCCATGGCGCATGCCGAAGGTGGCGCCGCCGCCCATCCGCATGAACCAGACGGCGGATGGGAATTCGACGGCCTGCTCGGTCAGTTCGACATGCCATCTGTACAGCGCGGTTACCAAGTGTACCGTGAGGTTTGCTCGTCCTGTCATTCGATGAAACTGATGAGCTATCGCAATCTTGGCGAGCCGGGTGGCCCGTTCTTCGATCCGGAGTACCCGAACGCAAACGAGAATCCGTTCTTGAAGGCTCTGGCCGCCGATGTTGAAATTCAGAGCCCGACTCCGAATGATATCGGCGACTATGATTTCCGTCCAGCCACGCCCGCTGACCAGTTTCGTTCGCCTTATGCGAACGAAAATGCTGGGCGCGCCGCCAATAATGGTGCTGCGCCGCCAGACCTGTCGGTCATCGTGAAAGCCCGCCATGGCGGTGCCAGCTATATCTACAGCCTCCTGTCGGGCTATCCGTCGGAAGACGCGATCAGTACGCGCGAAGTCTCCCCGGCAGTCGTGACGGCATCGGCTTCCGATAACGGTACGCCGGACGATCCGAGCGACGACATGGCTGAAGTCGCCACGTCTGCCGTCATGCAGACGGTCATCGACATGTCGAAAGTCCATATTCCAGGACACGAAGCCGCTGAAGGCGAGCATGGCGACGCCGGCGTTCTGATACAGCCTGCTGGCCAATTCTACAACCCCTTCATGGCTGGCGACACGACGCCGCAATTTGAAGGTGACCCGCGTAAATCGCCCGCTGGCGGTTTCCTCGCCATGGGCCCGCAACTGGCACCGGGCCGCGTGACCTACACGGATCCAGAAGCGCCTGAAGCGACCGCCGAGCAAATGGCGCATGATGTGGCCCAGTTCCTGGCCTGGGCCAGCGAGCCGAAACAGACCAATCGCAAGTCGCTTGGCCTGCCGGTGATGATCTATCTCGTCATCCTGGCGATCCTGCTCTGGTTCTCGTACAAGCGCATCTGGCGAAAGGTCGATCACTAGGCCGATCTGACATTCTGTTGAATTGACGAACCCCGCCCGGACTGGTGTCCAGAGGCGGGGTTTTCATTTAAGGGACTGAAACATGACGAAATGGACGCTCGGCATTATCGGCGGCTCCGGCCTTTACGAGATTGATGGCCTGGAGGACCGCCGCGAGGAACACGTGCAAACGGTATGGGGCGCCCCGTCCGATACGCTGGTGCGCGGGCATATCGGCCCGGTTGACCTTGTGTTCCTGCCCCGCCATGGCAAGGGCCACCGCCTGACACCGTCGAGCGTGCCCTACCGCGCCAATATCGCCGCGCTGAAGGCGGCCGGTGTCACCGACATATTGTCGATATCCGCCTGCGGCAGCCTGAAGGAACAATATGTGCCGGGCCAGTTCGTGGCGGTGGACCAGTTCATCGACCGGACCGTGGCGCGCGAGTCTACTTTCTTCGGCCCCGGCATGGTCGCGCATGTCTCCATGGCCCGGCCCGTCTGTTCGCGCCTGTCTTCGCTGGCGGCAGATGCCGCCGAAGGCGTCGGCGCCCTGACGCACCGGGGCGGCACCTATCTCGCGATGGAGGGCCCGCAATTCTCGTCGCTGGCAGAATCGCGGCTGTATCGCCAATGGGGCTGCGATGTCATCGGCATGACCGCGATGCCCGAAGCCAAGCTCGTCCGCGAAGCGGAGCTGCCCTACGCCACCCTCGCCATGGTCACGGACTATGATTGCTGGCGCGAGGATGAAGAGGCCGTCAACGTCACGAATGTGCTCGAAATCATGGGCCAGAACAGCGCGCTGGCCCGTCAGGCCGTGGTGCGACTGGCTGAAATGCTGGCAGACAGACCTCGCACGCCCTCACCGGACGGCATCGATACCTGTCTCGACCATGCCTTGATCACGGCCCGGGCGGCGCGGGACCCGGCCATGCTGGCAAAGCTTCAGGTGATTGCAGGCCGGGCACTTGGCGGCTAAGCTTTGCCTTCAATTAGTTGGGGGCGTGGCTGGTCAGGCCATGCAGGACGATTGAAGGGGACCTCAGAATGAGCGAGTCGGATTTCTACACATTTTTCACAGGCGGCCTCGGCCTCCTGATCGCGGCGGCGCTCCTGATCGCTTGGCAATTCTGGCGTCTGCGCGAGGATGAACGCGAAGGGGCCCTATCCGCCCTCCAGGGCGTCAGCCACGAGTTGCGCATCAACCTGCAGCGCATGGTCAATGAAATTGCCCAGATTGCCGCCAATCACGAAGCGGGGCCGGACGCCCTGCTGCCGATCCGTCATCCCCAGCTCGACGGCGTCAATTCGACGTTGATCCGCGCCAACCGGAATGCAATCGCCGTCCTTGGCGCCACGTATCAGGAACTTGAAGCCCGCAAGATGAGCCTCCGGGCGACCCTTGCCCAAGGCCGTGATCCGTCAACATCGCTCGATGATGCCATGGATGCTGTAATCAACGGCATTGCGACGCTCTACATGTGGGAAGTGCATGACGGAGCCCGTCCGTCTGACGCCGGCGTCGTGCGCAGCTGGCATGTGCGCAGCTGGATGAAAGGTCATGGTTTCAGCCAGGGCGCTTTGCCCGGCATGTATCTGCGTGACGAAGTCGTCGAACGCCTCCGCACCTATGGGCTGAACCTGACACCGCAGCCGCTGACCCATACCGCTCATGAATACTACAACATGCAGTATGATCGGCATGCTGACACGCGTGGACCGCTCGGCAAGCGCAAGCCGTCCAAGGATGAACCGGACGCGGATATCGAGGAAGAAGACGATGAGGAACTGGCTGCGGCGAATGGTGATGCAGCAACCTCGGAAGCGGAATTGCACTAGGCGCTGATTGGCCCAATCGAAAACCCTCGACATGAAACACCTCATCGCCGCCCTCGTCCTGTCACTGCCCCTGGCCGCCTGCACCACTTCAGGCGCAGTCCAGACTCCACCTGCGGCTGCGGTTTCGTCGGCCGCTGAAGTCGGTGCGATCACCGCCCTCCTTGAACAGCAGGATGAAGCCTGGAACCGCGGCGACATCGATGCCTTCATGGACGGCTATTGGCGTTCTCCCGAGTTGCGTTTCGCGTCGGGTGGTAATGTCACGCGCGGGTGGGACGAAACCAATGCGCGCTACCGCCGGGTCTATGCAACGTCAGACCTGATGGGGCGGCTTGTCACGTCCGATTATGAGATCGTGATTCTGTCGCCAGACGCGGCCATTGCGCATGGTGCCTGGTTGCTCGAACGCGCCGGCGACCGGCCCTCCGGCCTCTACACGCTGGTCCTGCGCAAGATCGATGGCGAATGGCTGATCGTGTCGGACACGACCACGTCGGCGGACTGATACCCATTCCGCAATTGGCAGTTTACGCCATAACGGGCAGAACCCGTGTCGGGAGACCCGGACCCGAAACGGAGATTCAGGCATGCAATGCGCGACACGCGACTATGACACCAGCAATTCCGTACTCGAACGCGAAATCGAACGCCCCTGGTTCCGCCATTTCATCATCATCCTGATCGTCATCAACGCCGTCGTGCTGGGCGTGTTGACCTATCACGAGTCCTTGCCGAACAGTCTTGTCGTGGTGCTGGAGGTCTTTGACCGTGCCGTGACCTGGGTGTTTGCGGTCGAAATCCTGCTGAAACTTTTCGTGTACCGGGTTGAGTTCTTCCGCGCCGGCTGGAACTGGTTCGACTTCGTGGTCATCGGCGTCTCGATGCTTCCCGGTGGCGCCGGCTTCAGCGTCCTGCGCGCCATGCGTGTGCTCCGCGTCCTGCGTCTCCTGCACATTATCCCGATGATGAAGCGCATAACGGAAGCCTTGATGAAGGCGCTGCCCGGCATGGGGGCAATCTTTGCCGTCCTGGCGCTCGTCACCTATGTCGCTGCGGTCATGGCCACCAACACGTTTGGCGACACGACCGATCCGGACGTCGCGCTCCTGTTCGGCGACCTGCCGAAATCCGCCTATTCGCTGTTCCAGGTGATGACGATGGACGGCTGGCGCTTCGAGGTCGTTCAGAAGGTGATCGATGACGGCAATCCCTATGCCTGGATATTCTTCATCATCTTCATCTTCATCGCGAGCTTCGCCATCCTCAACCTGTTCATTGCCCTCGTGGTCGAAGCGCTGGCCTCGGAACAAAAGGCATTGATCGAAGAGGGCCTTGTGGAAATTGAAGGCGACATTGAGGGCGAGTTGGACCAGGCCGAGTACCAGCGCAGCGAGATGGTGCGGCTGATGACGTCAATGCGCGCAGAGATTGCGGAATTGAAACAGATGGTTGCCGCCCGCAACGCCTGACCCGATACGCCCATGTGTCCATTTGCTTCACGCATATGTCAGCGGGACTCACTCACATCAGCCGGATAATCTGCTATAAGGCGCGCAAATGAGCCTGTGGACACGACTGCTGGAAGGCGAAAAACGCCTGTTTGAACCCGATTCCTTACCCGAACCGGCTGCCGACGGCATCGAATGTGCGCCCGATCCCAATGATGTCGGTTTTACCGCAGCGGTTGTCGGACTCGGCGCGAAGCTCGCGATGGCCGACGGCGCGGTGACCGACCAGGAAATCATGGTCTTCTCGCGCGTTTTCCGCGCGGCGCCCGAAGATGCCGACAATGTCCGCCGCGTCTTCAACATCGCCCGCCAGACCGTGCGCGGCTATGAAAGCTATGCGAGGCGTATCGGCCGCAAATACCGCAATCGACCTTGCCTGCTGGAAGGCGTGCTGGACGGCCTCTTCGAGATCGCCGGCGCCGACGGCGTCATCACCGACGCCGAGATGCAGTTCCTGAAAAATGTCAGCCTGGCCTTCGGATTCAGCGAGGGCACGTTCCGGCGTATCCGTGCCAGCCATCTCGGGCCGGAGCGTGACGACCCCTATCTGGTTCTCGGCGTGGCACACGATGCTGAATTCAAGTCGATCCGCGCCGCCTATCGCCAGCTCATGGCCGACAACCATCCAGACCGCGTCGTCCAGATGGGGGCGCCACGCGAATTCGAGAACGCCGCCCACGCCAAAGCGGCGTCGATCACGTCAGCCTA
>NZ_JBDNGN010000086.1:0-5983 GCF_041689225.1 Hyphomonas sp.
TCAACGATGCGCCTGCACTGGCGCAGGCCGATGTCGGTATTGCCATGGGCACCGGCACGGATGTCGCCATGGAAAGCGCGGGTGTCACGCTCGTAAAGGGCGACATGCTGGGCATCGCCAGGGCGATCGAGCTCAGCCATACGACAATGCGCAATATCCGGCAGAACCTGTTCTTCGCGTTCTTCTGCATACCGCTGGCGGCGGGCGTTCTCTACCCCGTGTTCGGCCTGTTGTTGAGCCCGATGATCGCCGCCGCCGCAATGAGCCTGTCTTCAGTGTCCGTGATTGCCAATGCCCTGCGCCCTCGCAGTGTGAAACTGTAATGGGCAGTTCGTACGTCAAAGGTAACCTGACCCTTGCTGGCACGGTGGCGATGGGCAAAGGCGTGATGATTGGGGCGGGCATCTTTGCGCTGACCGGACAGGGCGCCGAACTGGCCGGCGCGCTGTTCCCCCTTGCTTTCCTGCTAGCTGCCGTGATCAGCGGGTTCAGTGCCTATTCCTACATCAAAGTGTCGCACAAATACCCGTCCGCCGGCGGGATTGCCATGATCCTGAAGAAGGCTTTCGGCTCGACAGCGGTGACCGGGGAGCGGCCTTGTTGATGGCCTATCAATGAAAGCCCCGTCGCTCGCACATTCGGCACGTACACGTTGCAGCTCTTCGGAATTGAAGGCGGCATACTTGTCCCGGTGCTGGCACTGAGCCTCATTGCCGGGACATTTGGCCTCGAGAAACTGTATTTGCCCAGGAAGCGCGACAACGCGTCTGACGATCACGCATCCTGACCGTCAGACACCTCTCCGCTTCCGGGCGCACGTGGCCCGGATCGTCCGGACAGCGCACTTTTTTAGTGTTCGTGGTCACCGGCAATCGGCGCAGACGACCAATGGATATGTATGATTTTCCACGCGTCCCCCTCTCGACGGAGCACCATTGTCTCCATTGATGCGGCGTGTACTGTCTTGTCCTTGTACGTTCCGTGCATCTGTGATTCCGACACCACACTTGCCATGTCCCCGGCAGCGATCACTTTGCGCGACATCAGTGTGGTCTCCACGGCAGCTAGGAATGCCATGTCGGCCGGCATGTGATGACCGGCATATTCGTCCAGCGACGATTCAAGACCGCCGCCTTCGGCGACCAGAACGTCCGGGGCGGTGAGGGCCCTCACCGCGGCCTTGTCGCCGCTGCGCAGCGCCGCTGAGAATGCATCCGCTGTCGCTTCAGGGGATCCTGCCGCTGACGGTGCCGGTGCCACGCTGGGCTGGACATCGGTGTCCTCGTCATGGGCTGCTTCGCCGGAATGATCGTGCCCGGCGTCCATTCCGGCGCTATTGGCCATCATGTCATCCACCATGGCTGCTTCGTCATGGTGGCCATCGCTGTTGTCATGCTCCGTCGATTCCGAGTTCGCTTCATCATGATCTGCTTCTGCGCCATGTTGATGATCATGTCCGTGTCCAGTCACCACTGGAAGGCTTTTCACGCCGAGACCATGGCCGTAGACGGCCTTGCCACCCCACCAGGCCGTGACTGTAAGCGACAGTGCGGCGCTAGCGAGCAAGGCGGCAAACAATCCTGACACGGCCTGTGCCCGCTGGTGCCACCGCCATGCTGCAAGCAATATGATCGCGGTGCCCGATGGAACGGCCCAGTTGCGGTGGATGGTCATCACGGCGTGTGACGGTGCATCGTGATCGACAGAATAGTAGGCCTGAAAGCCCGCTGCGATCGTTGCCACGATCGCAATGGCAGCGAATGCCAGCATCCAGTCCGCAGCAGGGCGCAGTGTATCCCGCCAGCGGGCAGCTGCGGGCAGGAATGACAGGACATAGGCAAAGGCCGCGGACACCGACAGCGCGTATGCAAAATGCACCAGTATCGGGTGGGTGTTGGGCTCAATAAGGCTGTTCATGTTTTTGCTCCTAAAACCAGGTTCTGACGCCGGCGACCAGGACCGTCTGTTCCGCCTTGCCACCTGCAGCTTCGATCATGTCGGCGGTTCGCCCAAAGCTCGCTTGCCATTCCACGCCGACATAGGGCGCAAACTCCCGACGGATCTCGTAGCGGAGACGCACGCCGGCATCGATTGAGTTGAGACCCGTATCGAGGTCGCGTTCAGGCACATCCTGCAATGACCAGTTGGCTTCCACACGCGGCTGAAGGATCAGGCGCTGAGTGAGCAGGAACTCATACTCGAACTCGGTGCGGGCCGTCAGATCACCCTTTTCACTCAGGAAAGCGGAGGCATCAACCTCGAACCAATAGGGCGCGAGACCTTGCAGGGCGACGACGGCGTGCGCGAGCCCATCAGGCTCAATGTCATAACGCACGCCTGCCTGTGCATTCCAGAACGGCGAGATCGCGCGCGAATAGAGCGCCTGTATCTCGGCGTCGTCCACGTCCCCGAACTCCAGCGAAGACTTGCCTTCGGTCTTGAGCCAGATCTTGTTGATGTCACCGCCATAGGATGCCTGACCGTTCCAGTAAAAACTGTCTTCATTGTGGCCAAGCTGGGCTTCAAGCTGGTTGAACAGGACAAACCACGCGCGTTGTGAGCCGCCCTCTGCAAGTAACTCTTCGCGGGCTTTCGCCATCTCTACCGGATCGTAGTATTGGTTTGCCTGCGACCAGAGCGGGCTGGACGGCGAAGACTTTTCGGCAAGTGCGCCAGGTGCGATCAGGACTGCTGCAAGACCTGCCGAGGCGAGCATGTATCTGGACTGTGTCCGGCGCATCAGTTCGTCTCCTCATGATTCATGCTGGAATAATCCATCATGGAATGGTCCATGCCCGGCATGTTTCCGTGATCCATTTCCATCTCTATCGGCATGTCGACAGACCCGGGAAGAACTGACACGACCTGCATCATGCCGGCATGCATGTGGTAGAGAAGGTGGCAGTGGAACGCCCAGTCGCCGACATGCTCGGCGCTGATGTCGACCGACAATTTCTCTCCGGGTTTGACGATGACCGTATGCTTGCGCGGCTTGTGGTCGCCGCCCTCATTGACGAGGTCGAAGAACATGCCGTGCAAGTGGATCGGATGCGGCATCATCGTGTCGTTGATCATCGTCAACCGCAGGCGTTCGCCTTGATGGAAGACAATGGGCGCCTTCACATAGGAGAACCTGACGCCGTCGAATGACCACATGTAGCGTTCCATGTTACTGGTCAGGTGAAGCTCGAGTTCGCGTTCATGCGGGCGCAGATCCGGATTGCGGTCCAGGCTGCGCAGTTGGGAATATCGCAATGCCCGATGTGTAACGTCGCCGAGCCCCTGCCCCGGCTCATCCAGCCGGCTGACCGGCATCATCGCAAGCCCGGTATTGCCAGGTCCGGATTTCACATCAACTGAGGCCGACGCCATGCTGGCCATGCCCATATCACCCATTCCAGAATGATCCATCCCTTCCATGTCCGGCATCGAACCGTGGTCCATGCCGCCCATGTCGCCATGCCCGGCCATGCCCATGTCGGTCATGGTCAGGGCGACGGGTGTGCGCAGTGCCGGGGCCTCGGCATTCATCCCGGCTTGCGGACCAAGTGTCGCTACGGCGAAACCTGAACGGTCAATGCTCTCAGCGACGAGCGCGAAGGCCCTGGCCTCCGTTGGCTCCACGATAACATCATACGTCTCCGCCACGCCGATCTGGAATTCATCCGTCTCCACGGGCTGGACGTGCAAGCCATCGGCTGCGACCACGGTCATGGGCAAGCCGGGAATCCGGAAGTTGAACAGGGTCATTGCCGAGGCATTGATGATGCGCAGGCGAACCCGCTCGCCGGGCTTGAACAATCCGTTCCAATTGTCAGCGGTGGAATGACCATTGATTAGATAAGTATAGGTCGCGCCCGTCACATCGGCCAAATCGGTCGGGGACATCCGCATCTTGCCCCACATGGCGCGTTCCTTCAGCGCCGCGTCCAGTCCCTGCTCTGACGCATCGCCGAAAAAATCCCCGACTGTGCGCTGGTTGTAATTGTAGGTATCGCTCTGCTTTTTCAGCTTGGTGAAAATCCGGTGCGGGCTTTCGAA
The DNA here is from genome assembly GCF_041689225.1 of Hyphomonas sp. GTDB lineage: Bacteria > Pseudomonadota > Alphaproteobacteria > Caulobacterales > Hyphomonadaceae > Hyphomonas. The sequence continues at coordinate 4,042 of NZ_JBDNGN010000086.1, forward strand.
ACTCCAATCCGACAGGACCAGCACGTACTCTCGGTCACAGGCAACCGGATCGACGCCTTTCGGGTCAATAATGATCGGACCGTAATGGCCAAGCTGTTCCTGCAAGCCGGAATGGGAATGGTACCAGTAGGTCCCGTTCTGCGGGACGGCGAACTTGTACTGGAATGTCTCGCCCGGCTTGATACCGGGGAAGGACACGCCAGGAACGCCGTCCATGTAGAACGGTACGAGCAGGCCGTGCCAATGAATCGATGAATCCATGTTCAGCCGGTTGGTCACATTGAGTGTAATCTCGTCACCTTCGCGAAACCGGATCAGCGGAGCGGGCACGGTCCCGTTGACACCGATTGCTTCTGCGGCGCGCCCGTTGATCCGGACGGGGAATTTGCTGATTCCCAGGTCGAATTCAGTGCCAGTCAAGGTAGGCAGCCCGAGGTTTCCGGAACTGGCGCTTCTGGCCCAGGCGGGCAGGAGCCCGGAGAAGCCAAGCGCTGCACTGGTGGCCAGTGTCGAGCGAAGCATGTTGCGTCTGTTGATCATGGAAGACCCTTCCTGAATCGAATGTCTAATCTATGCTGGAACCGGCAGCTTGGCGGACACTGAGTCCAGCCAGCTGCAACGGCAAATCCCCTGGCCTACCGGCCCGAATGACTGACGGCGGATTCGGGGGCAGCTGCGCAAAGGCCGGGGACAACATCATCTCCCGATGCCTTGCAGAGCTCTGCGATGGGGTAAGCACCCTCAGCGACCTTGTGCAGGGTAAACTGGACCTGGTCGCCTGGCTTGAAACCGGACAGGTCAACACCGTCCATGACTGTGAAAGCCATCTTCATGGCAGGCCATTTGAGCGCGGGCACAGGACCGTGATCGAGCCCGATCTTTCGGGCTGCCGGATCCACAGCTACGACGTTGCCCACACCTTCAAACATGTGGTCGGCACGGGACATGGGCGAAGACGTTGATGCGTCCGGCTTGGATGCATGACCCATTTCGGAGTGATCCATCTTGGAACGGTCCATCTGGGCAAGGGCGGCGCCTGCTAAGGCTATTGCCGCGATGGAAACAGACAGAAGTTTGAGGGTACGGTACATGAAAATATTTCCTGAAAGGCGATAAAATTTGAGAAGCGCGAGATCGACCTGACCGTCGTCCCAACGCATGTTGCACGTCCGGGAAACGTCAGATCACAACCAGGCGCCGCAGATCGCATGCGGCGCTGGCGCGACGGGCATCAGTTCAGGAAGCGGGTTTTCATGCTCATCGGTGTCGGCAGCGGAGGCGCCCGCCATCGCTGTACGACATGGGACGCCGACCCTGGATCGACTGAATCGAGCCGTGCTGCAACTTGCGTTACGGCATAGGTTTGCGGTTCAGGGGGCGGTTTGGACACTACGCCGTTCGTCGTGTCGTTTACGCCGGCGAACGAATGACCGGCGCATCCATGAATCGCGTCGCATCCGAGCACATCCCCGGACGACACCTTATCGTGATGATCCATTTTGGGTGTGCTTTTGGCGTCATGCGCATGGTCAGAAACGGCCGACGTCAGTGTCTCAAATTCTTCAGTCGTCGCTGCGCACGCACACAGGCCGTGACCGATGCTCAGCGTCAACGCAAGGAATGAGAGCAGCAAGTATTTCATTGCGACGAAATATACCCCTTGCGGGTTTATGGCAAGCGATCCGATTCACGTCTGGGCGCGCATTGAGGAACCCCCATGGAGTATATGCGTTTGACCAGCATCCAACCACGCGTGAACTCCGGGAGAAGAGCAGGCAATGAGCAATTACACAAAATTCGGCGGTAGCGTCCCATCGCGTGGTGTAATTCGTGCACGCCGTCTCGGCTGCGATCACGGTTTCAGCTGCCCACGCCGGGCATGCTGAGAACAGGGTTATTGACTACTTTGGCGAGACTTTCCAGTGACATATATCGCCGGGCA
>NZ_JBDNGN010000087.1:0-6620 GCF_041689225.1 Hyphomonas sp.
CAGCCCAATTGACGCTCCGCGACAATCATCAGCCAAAAATCCCTTGCCCGCGACAAAATGATCAGCCAATCTCAACACGTCGCGGCCAAGGATTATCATCCTGATTGTCGCGCTGCTCTCATCCAGATTGTCGCGCTACACCTCGCGCCACGTTATGAATTATCCTGGACACCTTCAAGCGCCGATATGCTCTATGCGTCGGCATCGGAAGGCTACCGGCCAAACGGCGTCAACGTGTTCGGCCGCGTCGGTGATCTGTCACACAGCCAGCATAGCGGCGATGAATTGTGGAACTATGAGCTGGGCGCAAAGGGCGCTTTCCTTGATGGGCATGTCAACATTCATGCGGCCACGTTTTACCAGTCGTGGAAAAGTGTTCAGACTGATCAATTGATCGAAGACGGATTTGTCTACACGGGTAATGTGCGCGAGGCGAGGAACCTGGGTTTCGAAGCGGAACTGGCATTGCTCAATATCGCGGGAAACGACGTTGGTTTAAGTGTGACGGGCATTAATCCGGAGATCATCAATCCAGCCGCAGATATCCTCATTACCGGCGACAGTTTGCCCGGATCTCCGCACCTTATTGCAAGCGGCTCTCTAACCCGGCACTGGGGATCCGCTTTCGGAATTGATACCCGAACGTATTTCAGCGGCCTCCATGTCGGGCAAGCCAACACGTCCTTCTTCGGCGACTCTGCGGCAATGACGGATGAATATTTCGTCACCAATCTCTCTGCCGAATTCTCTGCAGCGCAATGGCGGCTGAACCTCTTCATGAACAATATTCTCGACGCCGAAGTCGCGACTTTTGCCTATGGTGATATCATTCACTCAGACACATCCCGGTTCGTGACGCCGCTCCATCCAAGAGAAGTGGGCATCAGGGTACAAGGCACGTTTTGACTATCCTCGCATGCGCAAATGCGTCATGACCCATGCTCCAAACTACTCATTCTACTGAATTTCTCGCCATATTTTTGAGACCAATACAAAAAAGCGCCCCTGCCGAGGCAAGGACGCTTCAGTTGTATCGGAGGATATTGTTTTGGACTATGACTAGAACTTCACGCCCGCTTCGAGTGAGATGGTCCGTGGCTCTTCGATGTAGAAGATGGCCCGTGACACTTCGGTAATCGGAGTCGGCAGTTTGAACGTACTACCGGTCGTGATCTGGTCGGTGAGATTTTTCCCGACCAGCGCAATATGCCATTTCGCGTCGTCAGGCGTGAGCTCGACGCGAAGATCAATCTTTGTGTAAGCTGGCTGATAGCCATAGACAGGGTTCTGGTTGTCCGAGTTGAAGTACTCGGTACGTCCCGAAACCGACAGCATGTTCTCGAGATTCAGATTGTTCCCGAAATCAACATGATAGTGAGCCCGGAAGTTTCCGCTGAAATCAGACGTGTACGGAAGCGGCGTGCCGCCAATATTGTTGGCAGCAACTGTGGCCGGATCAGCAGGATTGCATTCGGATATCGGTTGCGACGCAAGGCATGACGCACCGGGATAGTCCTCGTACTTGGCATCCTGGTAAGCAGCCGAGACCGACAGATCGAAATCAGGTGTCACGAACCATGACATCGACGCCTCAACACCCGTCGATTTGGCCGTGGCCGCGTTGCCGGTCACGTAGGTCGAAATCGTGGAGTTATAGACCGACGTCTGGAGGTCCTCGAATTTGGTTTCGTAAATCGCACCGTTGAGAACGATCGTGCCATCCTGGAGTGTGGATTTGATACCAAATTCGATATTCTCGGACTTCTCGGGCTCATAGGTGAACGTGCTGTCGATCGTACCATAGGTATTGCCGACAAATCCACCTGACTTCGAACCCTTGCCGTAGGTCGCGTAGGTCATGAGATCGGGCGTTACATCCCATTGCATTGTGATCGACGGATCGACATTGTCTTCGTCGATTGATCCATTGGCGACTGTGAGAGGACGCAGCGGATAAGGCCCGTAGATCAGTTCACCATCGAAGCCGGCGCGCTTCTCGGTCTTCGTGTAGCGAAGGCTGCCGATCGCTCGGATAGTATCGCTGAAATGATACGTTCCCTGACCAAAGATCGAATAGGACTGGGACCATTGCGCGAAGTCCGAACGTTCGAGACCGTTATAGGCAAAGGCCGGAATGAAGAAGCCGGTAAACTGGCTGAGCTGGTATCGCGAGGTGTCGTAGTAGGCGCCCACGATATATTCGAACTTCTCACCGATCGGCGACAACAGACGCAGTTCTTGGGACATTTGCCGGAAGTGTTCGGGGTAGGAGTTGAAAACACTTGGGAAAGTGACGCCGCCGACCGGGTTCTGAAGGTCGAAATAATTATTGATGTCCGACCGGAACATGGAATAGCCCGTGACCGACGTCAGCGTGTAGTCGCCCAGTTCAAGATTGCCGGTACCTGACACCATCCAGGAGGTCGCTTCCGTGCCCTCTTCGCCAATAGTCGAATACGTACTGTAGCGTGTCAGGTCAGGATCCTGCTCTTCCGTCGTCGAGCCGGATACGTTCATGCCACCCGTGCGGCGGTTGTCCCCGTAATCGACCTTGACCGTATAGTCGAACGGCCCATCCGGTGCATATTTTAACGTCAGGCGTGCAAGCGCCTGCTCAACCTGCGGCTCCTTGCGGCCATTGGCTTCGTTCAGAATATAGCCGTCCTGATCAACAAACCGGAGTGCCAGTCGGGCCGACAGGTCATCGGTGATCGGGCCGGCCACGTGGCCATAGATTTCCGTTCCTTCAAGATCAAAATTGTAGATCGCCGTGGCGGCACCCTCAACTTCTTCCGTAGGTCCGGCTGTCACGACGCTTACAGCGCCCGCAGCCGTGTTCTTGCCGAACAGGGCGCCTTGCGGTCCGCGCAGGACTTCTACCCGCTCGATGTCAAAGAAGGGTGCCTGGGCCTGGCGGGCCTTGCCCGCGTAGACGCCGTCAATATACATACTGACGGCTTGGTCGAACGAGAAGTTCGCTGGCGGCGAACCGAATCCGCGAATGTAGATAACGTTGTTACCGGCCGTCAGCTGGACGGAGACGTTCGGCGTCAGTTTTGTAAGCGCCTGGAAATCGGTAATCTGCAGGTCAGCGAGCGTGTCACCGGAGATAACCTCCATCGAGATTGGCACGTCCTGCAAGCTTTGTTCGCGCTTCTGCGCAGTCACCACAACCCGGTTAAGGGTCCGTACTTCGTTTTGCGCATCGGAGTCGTCCGTTTGCGCGACTGCTTGTCCAAACATAGCAACACTGGCCATGCCGGTGCTCAGCAACAATGCATTGATCTGCATTTCTTCCTCCCTTGTTAGACCTCGCTTCTATTGGTGAGGTCATTCAACACCAACTTAAATTTATATTGGTTTATCGTCAACTGGGATGACGTTTTATGATCCCATTCTTCTGGTCAGGATTGCACAAATACAACACCCATGAGCCGCTCACAGAGGATCTTTTTTGCGATACCGCCTGTTCGTCCGAAGGGGCTGGCATCAGACAATCCCCTTGCGTTCGAGTTCGTCGATCGCAGCATCATCGAGGCCCAGCAGCTCGCGGAACACTTCGCGATTGTCCTGCCCGACCGATTGCGAGGCGAGCCTGCGAACAGAGCCGGGCGTGTCGGACAGTTTAGGAAAGGCGTTCTGCATGGGAAGCTTGCCCCATTTCGGATGGTCGACCTCTATAAGGGACTCGCGGGCCTTGAAATGCTCGTCATCGAGCATTTCCTTGGCAGTATACATGCGCCCGGCCGGGACACCGGCGGTAACCATCGCGGCCTCGACATCGTCCACGGTATATTGGCGGGTCCAGACCTCGATCAGCGCGTCGAGCTCCTTCTGGTGCTCGCCGCGGGCCTCATGGGTTGCATAACGCGGATCGGTGCTAAGCGAAGGCTGGTCTATCGCGACGCATAGGCGCGCGAAAACCGTGTCCTGATTGGCAGCGATCAGATAATAGCCATCCTTGCAGGGATATACGTTCGATGGCGCAACACCCGGAAGAATCGATCCCGAACGGCCGCGCACGTAGCCGCCAACGGCATAGTCCGGCACAAGGCTCTCCATGACATGGAGAACTGACTCGAACAGGGAAGAATCAACCACCTGCCCCTCCCCGGTCTTGTTGCGATGATGCAGGGCCGTCAGCGCGCCGAGGCAGGCAAACGTTGCTGCCAGGCTATCCCCGATGGATACACCCATCCTCGAAGGAGGACGGTCTGGTTCGCCCACTATGTTCCGCCAGCCGCCCATGGCCTCGCCAATACCGCCAAACCCGGCGCGCGTGGCATAAGGCCCCGTCTGGCCATACCCCGAAACGCGGATGACAATGAGGCCGGGATTGGCTTCCCGCAGACTGTCGGGCGAGAGATTCCATCCCTCCAGCGTGCCGGGACGAAAATTCTCGATCAGGATGTCGGAACCTAAAATCAGTCGCCGGGCAATATCCTGCCCCTCAACGGTGCGAAGGTTGGCCGTGACCGTGCGCTTGTTGCGCGCAAGGAGTTCCCAGAACAACGGATAACCGGGCTGGCCCCATTTACGCAGCGGGTCGCCCACGCCGGGTGGCTCGATCTTCACGACGTCCGCGCCGAAGTCGCCAAGCAACTGTCCGCAGAACGGCCCGGCGATCAGTTGCCCCATCTCGACGACACGGATGCCGTCCAGTGGTCCTGGTGTCGATTTTGTGGGCACACCACCGTCCATAACAATACTCGCGCGTTAAGTTAGGTTGCGAACAGGGCCGCATCATTGTATTCAATACAATGGATAAACTGCTCAGCTCAAGCCCAAATAGTCCCTATTCCATCATAATTGTATACTTTAGTGGCCAAAATGACTAAAATCGAAATTGTGGAAGTTTCCCCGCGTGATGGCTTGCAGAACGAACCTGATCTGGTGCCGACTCATCAAAAGCTCGAACTCATCAAGCGGGCTGCGGCAAGCGGCGCTCGCCGAATCGAGGCTGTGAGTTTCGTCAATTCAAAAGCCGTCCCCCAGATGGCCGATGCGGAAGAGGTGATGATGGCGATCCGCGGCGAGACGGCTTTCCGACAGGAAGGCATCGCCATTTCTGGCCTCGTCCTCAACCGCCGCGGTCTGGACCGTGCATTGAAGGCGGATGTGGATGAAGTGAATTTCGTCGTGCTCGCGTCCGAAACGTTCAACAAGCGCAACCAGGGCGCCACCACCATGGAGACCATGCGCCAACTTGGCGAAGCAGTCAGCGTCGCCCGCGCCGAGGGAATTCCGGTTGGCCTGACAATAGGCGCAGCCTTTGGCTGTCCGTTTGAGGGCGAAGTCCCCCTCGCGAAAGTCATCGCGCTGGTAGAGCAGGCCGGCGCGTTCGACCTTGGTGAAATTGCCCTTGCCGACACGATCGGCGTCGCCGATCCGCTGGCCGTCGAGCAACGCGTTGCCGCACTGCGGGCGGCCTTGCCGGGTGTGCCGCTGCGATGCCACTTCCATGACACCCGCAATACGGGGCTTGCCAATGCCTATGCCGCCTGGCGGAGCGGCGCGACGACGCTCGATGCATCGATTGGCGGCATTGGGGGATGTCCGTTCGCTCCCAACGCGACGGGAAACGTGGCGACGGAAGACCTTGTCTACATGTTCAGCCGAATGGGCGTGGAAACCGGCCTCTCTCTCGATTCGCTTCTCGCTGCCGCAGAATGGCTCCAGGACGAGGTCTTGAAGAAGGCAGTCCCATCGGCTCTGCTCCGCTCGGGTGGATTTCCGTCCGTAACGGAACCGGCACGCGTGTGCGTGTGATTGACCGGCGCAGGGTATCGTCAACAGAAAGACCAAAGACCCATGATCGAACTACACAATTCGGCGACACCAAACGGCCAGAAAATCGCGATCATGCTCGAAGAGACGGCTCTTCCCTACACGTTGCACACCTATGATATCTTTGCTGGCGACCAACTCACACCGGAATTCGGGCGGATCAATCCAAATCACAAGCTGCCCGCCATTGTCGACCTTGATCCGGATGATGGCTCAGGCCCGCTCAACGTGTTCGAGTCTGGCGCCATCCTGCAATACCTTGCCGAGAAGAGCGGAAAATTCCTGCCCGACTCAGGCCCATTGCGCAGCCGCGCCATTCAGTGGTTGACTTGGCAGGGTGCCTGCCTCGGCCCGATGGGCGGACAGGCTAGCCATTTCCTGCGCTATGCACCAAAGGGTCAGGACTATGCGGCTGAGCGCTACACGAAGGAGCTGAATCGCCTGTTGCAGGTGCTCGAGAAGCGGCTGTCGGAATCAGAATATCTCGCGGGCGATACCTACACGATTGCCGACATAGCGGTCTGGCCAGGTCGGGCGGCGTCATTCGTTATGGGGGTGGACTTGTCCATGTATCCATCCACGTCCCGCTGGTTCCAGACCGTCGCAAAGCGCCCGGCTTTGGTGAGTGCCATGCAGCGGCCCGAGCTGGCTGCGCCCGCCAAGTATATGGGACGCAACCAGAAACTCAGCCCGGACGAATGGTCGAACATGTTCGGCGAGCACATGCACGCCGCCGTTTCACGCTAGACGATCACGCCTGCCCGGCCTTGTGTTGCCGCTCGCCCCAAAGGATGGAGCGGTGTTCGTCAGTGAATCCCTGCAGGCCGCCTTCA
>NZ_JBDNGN010000088.1:0-35658 GCF_041689225.1 Hyphomonas sp.
CGTGAGCGCGAAGCCGACCGGCTGCTGCGCGGGGCCGCGTGCAATGATGAGGTCGCTGGCGGCGATGGCCTGTTCGAACACTTCCGGCGGAACGTGGTCTGTGAGCGCGTCGGGGGATAGCAGGCCGGTGTCGGCAAACAGGGCGCCGGCAGCCAGATCGATGGCGATCAGCACAGGGATTTCATCCTGTGTCGACCGTGAGATCGCATAATCTTCGGCTAGACGTCGCATTGACTCTCGCTGCCGCTATTTGTCATTGCTGTTGCTTCTAGTGAATAAGGATTGAAATGCAAATGAGCGCCATGTTTACAGAAGAACAGGTTATGATCCGCGACATGGCGCAGAAATTTGCGCGGGACCAGTTGCTGCCGCATTCGGATGCCTGGGACCGCGACAGCCATTTCCCGGTCGACGTGATCAAGCGCACGGCTGAACTCGGCTTTGCGGGCATCTATGTGAAGGACGATGTCGGCGGATCGGGCCTGACGCGCACCGACGCGGCGCTGATCTTCGAACAGCTCGCCTATGGCGACGTGTCGACTGCGGCGTTCATCTCGATCCACAACATGGCGAGCTGGATGATCGACACGTTCGGGTCGGACGCGCTGCGCCAGGAATGGGTGCCGCGCCTGACAAGCATGGAGCTGATTGCCAGCTATTGCCTGACCGAGCCGGGCGCAGGATCAGATGCCGCCAGCCTGAAGACACGCGCGGTGAAGGACGGCGACGATTATGTCATTACCGGCACCAAGCAGTTCATCTCGGGCGCGGGCGTCTCGGACGTTTACGTGCTGATGGCGCGCACCTCTGACGATGGCGCCAAGGGCGTCTCGGCCTTCATCATCGAGAAGGGCACGCCGGGGCTCAGCTTCGGGGCGAACGAGCGCAAGATGGGCTGGAAGAGCCAGCCGACGGCGCAGGTGATCCTCGATGGCGTGCGCGTGCCGGCGGCGAACCGCATCGGCGAGGAAGGCCACGGCTTCAAGTTCGCCATGGCGGGCCTGGATGGCGGGCGGCTGAACATTGCCGCCTGTGCGCTGGGCGGCGCGCAGCTGGCGCTCGACAAGGCTGTTGAGTATGCCAAGGAGCGGATGCAGTTCGGCAAGGCGCTGGCCGAGTTCCAGTCGATGCAGTTCAAGCTGGCCGACATGGAGACCGAGCTGCAGGCCGCGCGGGTGATGCTGTACGAGGCCGCCGGGCGGCTCGACGGCAAGACGCCGGACGCGACGCGCTGGTGCGCGATGGCGAAACGCTTCGTCACCGATACGGCGTTCAAGGTGGCCAATGACGCGCTGCAGGTGCATGGCGGCTATGGCTATCTGTCCGACTATGGCGTCGAGCGAATCGTGCGCGACCTGCGCGTGCACCAGATCCTCGAGGGCACCAACGAGATCATGCGCGTGATCATCTCGCGGGACATGTTGAAGGGCTGATTTCCGAGAAAGCGTTTGAAACCCTTCGGGTGATGCGGCAGCTTGCGGGCAGTCAGACATTCCCGGAGAGAATTCATGCGCCTTGTTGCTGTCCTGTTGCTTGCGGTGTTTGCCGTGATTCCCACGGCGTATGCCGCGCAGCCAAAGGCGTCGGTGGCCGCAGAGACGCCGGACAGTGTGGACTGGGCCACGGCGACCAAGGGACTGACGCTGACCAAGGGCTTTCTCGACATCTATACGGATACGAAGGGCGGGCGCGTGCTGGCGGCGTTTCCGGCGCCGGATGCGGACGGCGTGTTGCTGCGGGCGATCCATTCGGCCGGGCTGACGGCGGGGCTAGGCTCCAATCCGATCGGGCTCGACCGGGGCTATTTCGACGAGGGCCAAATTCTCGCCTTCCGGCGCGTCGCCAAGAAGGTGATCGCGGAGAAGGAGAACTGGACCTACCGGGCGAGCGCCGAGAATGCGCTGGAGCGCAAGGCGGTGCGGGAATCCTTTGCGCGGTCGTTCATCTGGGCGGGGGACGTGATCGCCGAGGGGCCGGACGGGGCGCTGCTGGTCGACCTCAAGGGCTTGCTGACGCGGGATGCGCTGAATGTGCGCGGCATCCTGAAGGCCAATCCGGACGGCGGGGAGTTTTCGATTGCAGAAGACCGGTCGATGCCGGACGCCTCGCAGGCGCTGAGCTTCCCGGACAATGTGGAATTCGATGCCTTCCTGACACTGACAAGCGACGACCCGCAATCACAGGTGAGCGCGACGGCGGCGGATGCGCGGGCCTTCACGCTGGTGCAGCACCAGTCGCTGGTGCGATTGCCGGACGACGGCTATCGTCCGCGCCTGTTCGATCCGCGCAGCGGGGCGATCGATGTCGGCTTCTATGATTTCTCCGCGCCCTTGTCTGGGCAGGTCAGGCAGGCCTTTGCCCGGCGCTTCCGGCTGGAGAAGCAGGACCCGGCAGCGGCGAGCAGCCCGGCCATCAAGCCGATTGTCTTCTATGTGGATTCCGGCGCACCGGAGCAAATCCGCCAGGCGCTGATCGAGGGCGCGTCTTGGTGGAAGGATGCGTTCGCGGCGGCAGGCTTCCCGGATTCCTATCGCGTGGAGGTCCTGCCCGAGGGCGTTCATCCACTCGACGTACGCTACAATGTGATCCAGTGGACGCACCGACAGACGCGCGGCTGGTCGTATGGTGGGGGTGTGTATGACCCGCGCACGGGCGAGATGTTGAAGGCGAATGTCATTCTCGGCAGCCAGCGCGTGCGGCAGGACCGGATGATCTTCGAAGGACTGGCCGGGACAGGCAAGACCGGCACGGGCGCAGCGGACGATCCGGTGGAACTGGCGCTGTCGCGCATCCGCCAGTTGGCTGCGCATGAGGTGGGCCACACGCTCGGCTTTGCGCATAATTTCGCGGCCTCGGCCAATGACCGCGCCTCTGTGATGGATTATCCCGCGCCGCTGGTGACGGTGGGCGACGATGGCGCACTGGATTTCTCGTCCAGCTATGCAGTCGGCATCGGCGCATGGGACAAGGTGGCGGCAACCTGGCTGTATACGCAGTATCCTGACGAGGCCGATGCAGGTGCCGAGGGCAGCAAGATTTTGCGTGCCGCCTATGCCAGCGGCTTGCGCTTCGTTGACGATGCGCAGGGGCGGGGTCTGGGCAGCAGTCATCCTTATGCGAGCGTTTGGGACAATGGAAATGACCCGATTGCGGCGCTGAACGAGACGATGCGTGTTCGGAAAGTGGCGCTTGGCCGGTTCGGGCTGGACGTCATCCAGGCGGGCGAGCCGACCTATGACCTGCGGGCGGTGCTCGTGCCCGTCTACCTGTATCACCGCTATGAGATAGCGGCGGCGGCCAAATCGATTGGCGGGTATGATTTCCGCTATTCGCTGCGCGGCGATGGCGGGCAGGCGGGGGCGCCCGTGCCGGAAACGCGCCAGAAGGCGGCGCTAGATGCATTGATCGCGACACTCGATCCGGCAGCGCTGGACCTGCCGGATGAAACGCTGAACCTGCTCAACACGCCGCTCGACTCCTTTGGAGCAGGCGCGTCAGGCGCAGAATATTTCCCGGGCACGACCGGGGCGATGTTCGATCTGATGGCGGCGGCAGACGCAGCGGCGTCGCAGACGCTGGGCGCGCTGCTGCATCCGGCGCGGATCGCGCGCCTGATCGAGACGCAGCGGCGCGACCCGGCGTCGCTGACATTTGAGGATGTGCTGGGCGGCGTCGAGGGCGTGGTGTTCGCCGCGCCCGCCACGCCGCGCCAGGCGGGCATCCTGCGCCGGGAGCAGGTGCGATACGCGTCAATGCTGATCGATCTCGCGTCGGACGCGAGCGCAACGCCGGAGACGGTCGCCCGGACCGATGCCTATCTTGGTGCGCTGGCGCAGCGGATTGCCGCGAAGGTTCGGCGCGCCAGTGCCGTCGACATGGCGACCGGCGCGGACATCACGCGGAAGATCACGGCGCATCTCGCGCGCGCTGCCATGCCAGCCGCCCCGGCGGCGGCCGGCGTGGATATGCCGCCCGGCAGCCCGATCGGGTCGGATATGGGTGAGGATTGCTGGCATTGCGACACGGAACTTCTGCGCTAGAGTGATCTCACGAGACCGGCTGAAGCTGGCGCGAATGGGAGAAACGCAATGCAGATTGAAGTGTTGCCCGGCGTGGGCGCAGAGATAACGGATGTCGACCTGCGAAAGGTCACGGGCGGCGAGATGGATGCGATCAAGCAGGCCTATGCCGATCATGGCGTGGTTTTCTTTCGCGACCAGGACCTCAGCGAGGCCGACCATATTGCCTTTGGCGAACGGTTCTCGCCGATCAATATCAACCGCTTCTTCGCCGCCCATCCCGACCATCCGGAAATTGCCATGGTGGCCAAGGAGGCTGACCAGAAGGACAATATTGGCGGCGGCTGGCACACAGACCATTCCTATGACGTGGAGCCGGCTATGGGGTCGGTGCTGGTCGCGCGAGTCCTGCCGGAGACGGGCGGGGACACGTTCTTCGCTAGCATGTATCGCGCCTATGACACGCTGGACGATGCGACCAAGGCGGAGATCGAGGGCCTTTCGGCTGTGCATTCCGCGAAGCATATTTTCGGCTCGCAGGAGCAGACCTATTACAACACCACCGATGCGGGTGGCGGACGGATCGGCAATGCGGCAGCGGCAGACGTGCTGGAGGATGTTGTCCATCCGGTGGTGATCACGCATCCGCTCAGCGGCAAGAAGGCGCTCTACGTGAATCCGGGCTTCACGGTGGGGATCGCGGGCAAGTCGAAAGAGCAGGGGGCCGAGCTGCTGGCGCAGCTGTTCGCGCATGCGATGAAGCAGGAGCACGCCTATCGGTTCAGCTGGAAGCCGGGATCGGTGGCGTTCTGGGACAATCGGTCAACCTGGCACTGGGCGCTGAACGATTATCACGGCCAGCGCCGCATCATGCACCGCATCACGCTGGAAGGGTGCGTACTGCACTGAGCGTGGAACGCCTAGTCGAGCTTGAATTCGACGCCGGTTTCGCAGCCGCTCTGCCAGCGGCGAATGCAGGTGCGCGGCTTTTTGAACTGAGGTATGTGCATCACGAACTGTTCGGGCAGGTCGACTCCCGCGGGTGTGACGATGCGTGCGCCACCCGGCGACACGTCGCGGATTTCGCATGGCAGGCGCTTGAACAGGCCCAGCCTGATCATGCCGGATTGCGCCAGAGTTGTCCTGCGGCCCCTGCGATTCATCGTCGTATTCATTTTACTTCCTCTCGGACGCAACGGCATGGTTTGGCGCGTCGAGAAGTGTATGTGACAGAAACTGGTAAACAGACCGCCCTATCTTAAGGCGCGTTTTGAAGCATTCAGACAATGACTGACAAAGGAAATGCCCATGGCTGAAGATGTTCGGATCAACGTTCACAAGGGACTCGGCCGTATTACCCTGACCCGGCCATCGGCCCTGCATGCCCTGAATACGCCCATGTGCGAGACGATCCTGTCGGCGCTGGAACGCTGGGCGGGCGATCCGACTGTCTATCTCGTCATGGTCGAACATGAAGAGGGCACACGCGGCTTCTGTGCCGGCGGCGACATTCGCATGCTGGCGGAAAGCGGCGCGGGCGATGCCAGCGAGGCGCGGGCCTTCTTCAATGTTGAATACCGGATGAACGCGGCATTGAAAGCCTTTCCCAAGCCTGTGCTGGCAGTGATGGACGGCGTGACCATGGGCGGCGGTGTCGGCCTGTCCGTGCACGGGTCGCACCGGGTGGCGACCGAGCGGACGGTGTTTGCGATGCCGGAGACCGGCATCGGCCTGTTCCCGGATGTCGGCGGGGGCTGGTTCCTGCCAAGGCTTTCCGGGGCGCTGGGCACATGGCTGGCGCTGACCGGCGCCCGCCTGAAGGGCGCAGATGTGGCGGCCGCGCGCGTGGCGACGCATTTCGTGCCGTCCGAACTGGTCGCGAACCTGAAGAAGCAGGTCGAGGGGGCCGACTTTTCGGTCGATGCGGCGGGCCTGCTGAACGAGATATTGCGCCGGCTGACCCATGCCGTCCCGGCGGCGAGTTTCGAGCCGCATCGCGAGGTGATCGATCGCTGCTTCGCGCCGGACAGCGCTGAAGCGATCGTGGCGGCGCTGGAGACGGATGGCAGTGACTGGGCCATGGAACAGGTGGCCGTGCTGCGCACCAAGTCGCCCGAGACCGTGAAAGTGGCCTTGCGCCAGTTGCGCGAAGGCGGGCGCCTGACGGACTTCAGGGATAATATGCGGATGGAATATCGCATCGGCTGGCGGAAGGTGCAGGGCCCCGACTTCCTCGAAGGTGTCCGGGCGGTGATCGTGGACAAGGACAATGCGCCCGTCTGGTCACCTGCGCGCCTGGAAGATGTCAGCGAGGCGGACGTCGCCCGGTATTTCGAATCCTTGGGCACCGACGAGCTCGAATTCGACTGATCTCTGGTTTCGGGGTGGACAACCCGTTTGCTCATCGGCCACAAACCCTTGGGCGGCTGAGGGAGACAGGCAATGCGCGGTGAAGTTCTTAAACCTGATAATCTGGATGGCGCGGGTCTGATCCTGGGCGAGGATGGCCAGCGCTACCAGTTCACGCAGTTGCAGGTTCGCAACGGCGCGGTTCTGCACGCCGGCCAAACGGTTGATTTCATAAGCATGGGCGAAGAGGCGCGCGACATCTATGCATTGGGAGCGGCAGCTGCCCAGCCTGCAACCACCCCGCCAGCCTACGCGGGCGCGCCGCCTGCCTTGCCGACGGCGGCGTATGCCACCGCTGTGCCATTGAAGAGCGATGGATTGTGGGCCTATTTCACGCGAACATTGACCAAGAACTTTGTTCAGTTCCATGGCCGCGCGCGACGCGCTGAATACTGGGGCTATGTCCTGTTTGCGACGATCTTCTATGTTGCGGCGCTGCTCGTCGATGTGATGCTCAGCCTCGCATTCTATGGCACTGACGAGTACGGCGACCCGATCATCCTGCCGATTCTGTTCATCGTGTTCGTGCTTTACAATATCCTGCCATCGCTTTCGATCACCATTCGGCGGCTGCATGATCGCGACCTGAGTGGCTGGATGTACCTGATCAGCCTCATTCCTTATATCGGCGGCCTGATCCTGCTGGTCTTGATGATCTTGGACAGCAAACCGGCGGCGAACAAGCATGGGCCGAGCCCCAAGTATATGGGCGCCACGACTGCCGATACTTTCGCCTAGATCGGCCGGATTCCCTATTTACCAAGTATTCATCATGAATTGATGGCCATCCTCACCTGCGGGGCCGTCATAATTCGTGTTTCAGACGTATTTCGGCGCAATTTTCCTCGAAAACACGTTTCGAGGCAGTAACGGTTAATGAATTCGTCCATTTGTTAACAATCAACACTTGAGAAGAGGGTATGATTATCAAATAATTAGGATTGATCGCGTAAATCTACTCAAACTACAACAAAAGTTGAGTGATGGTGGAAGTAATGATGATCTCCGATATGCAGGAAACTGCACCCCTTTCCGTTGGCGAGTCTTTTCTCAAGTCTTTGTCCCTTCTTGAGCAGGCGCACCGTCGTCTGCACGACGTCGTCAAGGACGACCTCGAGCGCGGTGGTGAACGGTCGCTGACCGGCGTCCAGGCCCTGCTGATCTACGAGATCGGCGACGATGAGGCCCCGGCCTCTGTCCTGCGGGCTCGTGGCGCCTTTGCCGGCACCAGCCTGTCGTACAATGTCAAGAAACTCCAGGAAGGCGGTTACCTGATCCAGACGCGTTCCGAGGACGATAAGCGGACGGTGACGCTTCGCCTGACCGAACGTGGCCTTAAGGTGCGTGACCGTGTTGCCAACCTGTTCGAAAAGCAGGCCTCGGCGCTCGAGCCAACGGCCAGCGTGCGTCACGACGACCTGTCGCAACTGAACAAGACCATTTCGCGCCTAGAGCGCTTCTGGTCCGACCAGATCCGCTTCCGCCTCTAAGCGGATACCGCAATCTTTGCGGATCACAATTGCCCCCGTCCTTGTGGCGGGGCTTTTTTGTATTTCTACTTTGGTTATATATTGTCGGCATGAAGGGATTGTGGCTGGTGGCTTTGGAGGCGGCGTACGCCTGCGGTCCTGCTGAGGCAGGGCCGTGGACCCGTGACGATGGCGGCTTTTACCTGCGCGGGCTCGTCTCGACTGAAACCCTCAACGGTCTCGACGGTACACGGGCCGATGCCTATGGCGAATACGGGCTGACGGATCGCCTTACGCTGACAGGCAAGACCGAAGCCGTATTCTACGAAGACAGTATCGGTGAGATTGACCGGCAGTCCGATCGTGTGTCGCTGCGCCGCCAGCTGTGGTCACACAAGGGGTTCACCTTCGGGGCGGAGGCGGCGGCCGTCTATGGTAGCGCGATTGCCGGCACGTTCGGTTGCGATGAATGGGGCGGCGAGGCACGGCTGAGCGGCGGCTATTGAGGCGTGCGCAAGTCGCTGGGATTCTACTTGTTCAGCGATTTCGCGATGATCAGCCATCAGGATGGCTGCGTGCGGCACCAAGCCGAATTCGGCTATGGCGCGGACATTTCGGACCGGATCTTCGTGACCCAGCAGGTCTGGCTCGAACGCAGCAATGACAGCGCGGACTCGAACAAGTTCGAGAGCCAGGTCGGCTATCATTTCGGCCATATCGACGTATCGGTCGGATACCGTGAGGAATTTGGCGGCGCCTATGAGGAAAACGCCTACCTCATCGCCCTGACGACCCGGCGCTAGGCGCGCAGCCCTATTCTGCCGGCGGCGGCGTGTAACCGGTTTCCACCATCAGGTAGGCGATCAGGCCCAGCCGGTCTTCCGGCTTGCGGACGCCCGCGAAGCTCATGCGGTTGCCGGGCAGGAACGCGCGCGGATTGGTCAGCCATTCGTCGAGATGGACGGGTTCCCAGACGAAATTGGCCTCCTCGAGCGCGTCGGAAAAGGCAAAGCCGTCGACTGACCCGACGTCACGTCCGAACAGGCCATGCAGGTTGGGTCCGACAAGGTTGCCGGCGCCTTCTGCCGTCAGGTGGCAGGACTGGCACAGCTTGAACGTGCGCTTGCCACGTGCGTAATCGGCCATGTTGTAAGGGGCAGGCAGCGCGGCGAATTCCGGGCTGGGCTCGCCGGGGACTGGCGCAGCAGCGGGCGCGACAACCGGCTTTTCCGCCGGCGCGGGGGCGGCTGCGACCGTTTCAGTCGGCGTTTGCGTTGGGGCTGCAGGTGTCGCCGCGTCGGTGCTGGAACCGCCACAGGCGGCGATTAGGGCAAAGGCAGCAATGGCTGTGGCAGATTTCAGAAATGGCGACATGGCGCGGAATCCTTTTCAGACGGGTCTGAGTGCATTGTGAGCCGATGCCGGGAGCGTTGCAACCATATGCAGCGCGACACTTCGCACCGATGATGCCAGCCCGCGACAAAGCCTGCTGGCTGGTTTACTGTTCCACCATGCCTGATTCCGTCCGCCCGAAGCCCCAGATTCGCAGACTGCCGCCCGATGTGGTCAACCGTATCGCGGCCGGTGAGGTCGTGGAACGCCCTGCGGCGGCGGTGAAGGAGCTGGTCGAGAACGCGCTGGATGCGGGCGCGACGCGCGTGTCGATCGCGATTGAAGAAGGCGGCCTGAAACGGATCGCCATCGAGGACGATGGTTGCGGCATGTCGGCCGATGACCTTCTGGTCGCGCTGGAGCGCCATGCGACGTCGAAACTGGCCCCCGGCGCCGATGGTCACGTCGACCTCCTGAACATTCACACGATGGGCTTTCGCGGCGAGGCGCTGCCGTCCATCGGATCCGTCAGCCGGATGACGCTGACTTCGCGGGCGGCGGGCGAGGATGCGGCCGACGTGTTCGTCGAGGCGGGCCGGATTGAAGGCCCCCGGCCGGCGGCCTTTACCGGGCGCGGCGAGACGGGGACGCGGATCGAAGTGCGCGACCTGTTCCATGCGACACCGGCGCGATTGAAATTCATGAAGGGCGAGCGCTCGGAAACGATGGCCGTCTCCGATGTCGTCAAACGGCTTGCCATGGCGAACCCGGCTGTTGCATTCAGCCTCGAAAGCAATGGGCGCAGCCTGTTCCGCCATGCCGCCGAAGCCGACGGCGAGGCCGGACAACTCGCCCGTCTGGGCGCGATCATGGGGCGCGATTTCCGCGACAATGCCGTGGCCATCGATGCCGAGCGCGAAGGCGTGCGGCTGAAGGGCTTTGCCGGCCTGCCGACGCTCAATCGCGGCAATGCGCAGATGCAGTTCATGTTCGTCAACGGTCGCCCGGTGAAAGACCGGATGCTGAATGGCGTGATCCGCGCCGCCTACCAGGATTTCCTGGCGCGCGATCGCCACCCGATGGCGGCGCTGTTCGTCGAACTCGACCCCGAATATGTGGATGTCAACGTACACCCGGCGAAAACGGAAGTGCGTTTTCGCGATGCCGGGAATGTGCGGGGGCTGATGATCGGTGCGCTGCGCCACTCGCTGGCGGCTGCCGGGCACAGGGCGTCTACGACGGTCGCTGGGTTTGCGCTCGGGCGGGCGAAGCCGGAAGCACCGATGCCGACCGGGGCGCTGTTTGCGTCGCGTCCGGCGACTGGCGGTGGATATGCCTATCAGGCGCCACGGCCCGAAACATATGAAGGCAGCGGCTTTGGTGAAACGCCGCCCCCGCCTTTCGACTATAGCGATGCGCCGACGGGGCGGGTGGAGGCTGTGCCGGAAACGCCGCAGGGCGATTTCCCGTTGGGCGTGGCGCGGGCGCAATTGCACGAAACCTATATCGTCGCGCAGACGGCAGATGGGATCGTCATCGTCGACCAGCACGCCGCGCACGAGCGACTCGTTTACGAGGACATGAAGCGCCAGATGGCGGCAGGGGGCGTGAAGCGCCAGGCCCTGCTGATCCCTGATGTTGTTGAACTGACCGAGGACGAAGCCTCGCGCGTGCTGGAGCGCGCGGATGAACTGGCCGAACTCGGGCTGGAGATCGAGGCCTTTGGCGCTGGCGCCGTGTGCGTGCGGGCGACACCGGCGCTGTTCGGCGAGATGGACGCGATCGGCCTGATCCGCGACCTGGCGGATGACTTTGCCGAATATGATGCCGGCCTCGCCCTGAAGGAGCGGTTCGAGGAAGTGATGGGCAACATGGCCTGTCGCGGCTCCGTGCGGGCCGGGCGGCGGCTGAACAGCGACGAGATGAACGCGCTGCTTCGCCAGATGGAATCGACGCCCCATTCCGGCCAGTGCAATCATGGCCGCCCCACTTATGTGGAGCTGAAACTGGCTGACGTCGAGCGCCTGTTCGGGCGGCGCTAGCCCCTAATTCGCGACGCCGTTATCGACCTTCTCGATGAAGCCGATGAGCCCCCCGAAATAGCATTCGCGATTGTCGTATTGCGCAAGGTGACCGGCATCCGGGCAGATGGTTAGGTCAGCATGCGGGATTTCATCCGCCATGCTCGCCATGTAAGCCGGATCCATCGTGTCTTCCTGCCCGCCGATGACGAGTGTCGGCACGGTGATTGCGTGCAGGTCGGCAAACCGGTCCCAATCAACCAGCGTGCCGCCGGCGCCCATTTCGCTGGGCCCCTGCATGGCGACGTATTTTGCGCCATTGAGATGTTCGAACATGGTCATCACTTCCGGCGGCCACTGATCGACCGGTCGGCGCAGGATGTGCTGAGTATAATAGGTGTTCATCAGCAGCTCCATGTAGCGCGGGTTCGCGAAATCCCGGCGGCCTCGTAACCAAGGATCTCTTTCAGCACATCCGGGTCCATTTGCGGCTGAAGGACATTTTTCGAATAGTCGATATAGGCCGGGATACTGGCCATCATGTTCGAGATGATCAGGCCCTTGATATGGTCCTGGTGGGCAAGTGCGTATTCCATCGCCAGCATGGCGCCCCAGGACTGGCCGTAGAGATAGAAATTGTCCGCGTCGAGACCGAGCGCCTCGCGCACCTGGTCGACCTCGCTGAGCGCTGCCGCGATGGTCCACAGGTCAGGGTCATTAGGCTGGTCGGAGAGGTAGGAGTCGAGCTGGTCGTAATAGAAGAACTCTATGCCAGCTTGCGGGAAATGGTCCTCGAAGGGCTTGAAGCTTTCATAGGTTGCGCCCGGCCCGCCGTGTAGAAGCAGGACCTTGATGCGGGGATTGTCGCCGACCTTTCTTCGTCCACACCTTGAAGTCGCCCTTCGGGGTCGTGATCGGGATCACGCGGACGCCCGCCTCATCCGTGATCTCGGTCGCGGCTGCAGCGGCAATTTCCGGTGTGTTTGCCGCCGGGCTTTCGGGCGGCTTTTGCGGGGAGCATCCCGCTACGGCAAGTGCAAGCATTGCGATAGACAGGTAGTTGCGCATTGTGGCCCCCTCGGAGTATCTGGTGCGGGCAAGCCTAAAGAAGGCCTGACGGGCCGTAAAACGGAATCGCGGGATACCGGGCAAGGGAGGACGTGCCATGGCTGGAGCAGCATCTGCCATTAATATCGACGATCTGCGCAGCCTGGCGAAGGCGCGCCTGCCGCGCATGGTGTTCGACTATATCGATGGCGGGGCGGAGGACGAGATCACCTTGCGCCGCTCGGTGGACCGGTTTGCCGATTATGAGTGGGTGTGGAACGCGCTGGTTGACGTGTCGAAGATCAAGACGGCCACCAAAGTGCTCGGCCAGCCGAATGCGCAGCCATATTTTGTATCGCCGACGGCGGCGTCGCGCCTGTTCCATCCCATGCAGGGCGAACTCGCGACGGCGCGCGCGGCGCAGGCCGCGGGTATTGCCTATTCGGTGTCGACATTGGCGAGCCACAAGATCGAAACGATTGCAGCCGCCGCGCCGGACATTCCGAAATTCATCCAGGTCTATGTCTGGAAAGACCGGGGCATCGTGCGGGACTTTCTCGCCCGGGCCAAGGCGGCGGGCTATGTCGGTTGCATCCTGACGGTCGATGCCGTATCGGCCGGTTATCGCGAGCGCGACCCGCGCAATGGCTTTTCCATTCCGCCCTCAGTGAACTGGAAAACGGCAACCCAGGCGCTGGCGCGTCCCGGCTACCTCGCCGACCTTGCCCGGTCTCCCGAGATCGGCCCGGCGAATTTCGAGGGCGTCGATACAGGCGGGCGTGACGTAATGGGCGTGATCAATGAATTGTTCGACCGGACAATGACATGGAAAGACGCCGAATGGATGGCGAAGGAATGGGGCGGTCCGTTCGCGATAAAGGGCATCAGTACGGCAGAGGATGCAAGGCGGGCCGTCGGATCGGGCGCCAGCACCGTGTGGCTGTCCAACCATGGCGGCCGCCAGATCGATACGTCCGTGCCGGTCGTCGATCTCGTGCCGGAGGTGCGTGAGGCGGTGCTGGACGAGATTGAAGTGATTGCGGACGGCGGCGTACGACGCGGCAGCCATGTGCTCAAGCTGATCGCGCGCGGTGCCACCAGCGTCGCGCTTGGCCGAGCCTGCCTGTATGGGCTTGCCGCCGGCGGCGAGGCCGGTGTGGCGCGCGCGCTCGAGATCATGTCGGTCGATGTCGCCCGGCTTCTCGGATTGCTCGGTGTGCCTGACGTATCCGATCTCGACCAGAGCCTGCTCCGGCTCCGGACGCGCTGAGGCTGCTCAGGTCGTCGCGCCGCCCAGGAAGCCGAGATCCTTCTGGCTGAAATTCGACAGATTGGGCAGGGCCGCGGCGAGTTCACCTGCGTCGAGCCCGAACCATGACCCCAGGGTCGCGGCGTATTGTTCGACCGACACTTTCGGGATCAGGCGACCGTGGGTCGAGGTGAACGATTCGCCATCGAGATCCGGCGTCGGAATATCGCCATAGATCTGCTTGCCGGCAACCGATCCGCCGGTGACGAAATGGTGGCCACCCCAGCCATGATCGGTGCCGTCGCCATTGTCGATCGTCGTGCGTCCGAACTCGGACATGGTGAACAGGGTGACGTCGTTCCATGTCCCCTGCGTCACCATGGATGTACGGAAGGCCGAAATGGCTTCAGAAAGCGCTGTCTGCAAGGCGGGTAGGGTATTGGTCTGGCCGCTATGCGTGTCGAAGCCGCCCATGAAGACATAGAAGACCTGACGATTGGATTCGAGTTTATCCTGTATACTGATCGTATTCGCCACGCTCCGCAGCTGGGAGCCGATACTGCTGCCGGGGAATTCGGTGGCAATACCGGGTGACGACTCCAGTGCCGTATCATAGGCGCGGCTGCTGATCACGCCATTACCGGATTGGCGGGCAAAGTCGCGGGCAAACAGGTTGGTCTCGCCATAGCCGGTTTTGGAGACATATTCGTCAAGCAGGTCACGCGCCGCATTGAAGCGGGATTCGCCGCCGAGAATATAGGGCTGGTCTACCAGGGTAACGCCCTGGGCTCCGCCCGCGCTCGTGGTGAACTGACGCCCTTCCTTGCCGGACAGGAACACATCGTTCGGCCCGGCGGAGACCATGGCATAGCGCGGGTTCAGTGAGGAGTCAGACCGCAGGGCGGCATCCGCGAACGCGCCACCCCAACCATACTGGGCACCTTCGACGCCCAGAGACATCCAGGTCGACTGCTGGTCATTGTGCGAGAAAAGCCTTGGTGGCAGTTGCACGCCGACGCGCGTGAGGTCCGAGCGTGTGGTCGGTTCGATCAGGGGACCGACATTGCCGACAATGGCCAGTTCGCCCGCCTCGAAGATTTCCTGGAGCCCCAACATTTGCTCGGGCAGGCCAAACAGGCGCGATCCGAAACTCGCGGCATTGGTCGGGTTGAGCGCGTGTAGTCTCGCGAGATCACGCGACGACGTGCCGGAGCCGACGCCATAGGCGTTGTAGAGGCCGGGCCGGGCGTTTCGCAACAGGTCATACGAGGTCTGGTCGCGCGGAATGACCGTATCGGCATGGTCCATGCCACCCTTCAGGAAGATGCAGACCAGCGCCTTGTATCCGCTGGTATTGGCAGCGAAAGCCTTGCCACTCGTCAGAGTGCTGAGCACACCCGTTCCTGCGAGAAAGCCCGTGGCGGCGCCCGAGCGGAGGAAGTTGCGACGATTCATGTTAGCCATTCTGGTTATCCCTGAATCTGGATTTAGCGTTGGATTGCGTAAGCGGGTGAGGTGATCGTCATGAATGCGGCGAGCTGGGCCCGGCGCTTGCGATCGGCGTCCGACGTAACCGGAACCGCGTTCACGGCGTCGACAATGTCGGCCTTGAGTTCCGGAGTCATCGTATTGCCAGTCAGCAAAAGGTCGAGATAGTCGGCCAGCGCGCTGGCATTGTCGGCGATGGCGATTTCAGGACCATAGTCCGGTGTGAAACTCGGTGCGGTGCCCGAATGGGGCGTGTCATCGAAAATATAGCGCGTCATGATGTTCATGAAGCCGATGGCCGAGCCTTCATTGACCAGCTGGAATTCCGGTGCGGTGAGCCCGCGTGCACCGGTTTCGGTGCCCGGCGCGACAAATCCGGGCCGGTAGAAGTTGAACACTGACGGCGCGAACAGGGGCTGCTGGCCCAGCGCGGACGAGGGGCTCGATGCATCCCTCAGCGTGTATTCGCGGGCAGAGTCGATGTTGGTCAGGTCGAAGGCACGGACCCAGTGAACGAATTTCAGAACCGGCTCGCGAATCTTGCCATTCTCGGCGTCTGTCGTGGCATTGTCGTCGTTCACGGACTGATCGAGCAGGATAGCGGCGATTGTCGCCGCCAGGTCGCCACGCTCGCCGGACCCGAAAACAGTGCCGTTTTTCGCGGTATAGCGGCCCGCATCAAAGACATCGGCGACGCGTTTGACATAGGCCGGGCTGGGCGAACTGGCCGTGAACCGCTGGATCAGCTGGCGTGACACGAAAGGCGCGACATTCGGGTGTGCGAAGATCGTATCCAGGGCGATCCTGACGCTTTCGTCTCCGCCTGTGTTCGGGGGAATGACCGTGCCGAGGAAGCGCTTTTCCAGCGACGAGTGCTCGCCGTCAAAAACGACCAGGCGCTTTGAATTGTTGCCTTGGCTTCCTGTGAAGAAACCGGGGCCTTTCCAGCTGAATCCGGTGAAGACGCGGGCAAGGCCTTCGACATCGTCATTGTCGAACGTCTCGACTTCCTGGCCATTGGTCAGCTTGGGCGTACCGTCCTGATTTAGCTCGATCACGCCGATCGTGAAAAGCTGCATGAATTCGCGGGCATAATTCTCGTCCGGCATGCGGCCAGTCGCCGGATCGCCTTTTTGGTTGCGCCAATATGTCAGGTAGCGCGCCATGGCGCTGGAATAGGTGACCTCTTCCAGCAGATCCCGGTAGTTTCCGAAAGCGTTGTTGGCGAGGACATCGAGAAAATAGCCGACTTGCAGTGTCTGGCCGTACATGTCGGTATCGGAAATGACGAACAATTGAGACAGCGCGAACACCATGCGCGTGCGCAACTGGTCGTTGGCGCCGATCATGTTATTCCAAAGCACGCCACGGTGTTCTTGGGCATCGATATTCTCGCCGGAATTCTGGCGGGCGGTCAGGCCGGGGAGATAAAGCGTGGCCGGCTTGTTGATTTCGGCTGCCACCCAGTCTTCGGTATCCAGGCCGACCACTGCCTGGATGCCGGCATAATCGCTTCCGAAGGTCGCCCGTGCCAGCACGCGTTGTGCTTCAGCCTCGTCATCAATCCGCGTTTCATAAGGCCCGGAGGGAGGGGGCGGTGATGGCGGCGGGGGTGGGGGAGGAGGAGGAGGAGGAGGCGATCCTGGCGGTGATCCGGGAGCCGTGGGCTGTCCGCCGCCTGTCCCGCCATCACTCCCGCCGCCGCAGGCGGCCACAACAGTGGCCAAGATAAGGCTTGCCGCGATCGTTTGCACTTGCTTGCGCGCCGTCGGTTTCATTGGACTTCCCTCTACACTTCGCAAATCCGTTTTACGTTTTCTTCGTCCGAAGTGAACTGAAGGTTTCGTTAGAATCCCCCGTCGCCACTGGGCTTTCGTGACACTTCGTCCATGCCCTGCCATGGGCGCGCGGGTTCAATGCCGCAAACGTGGCAAGTATTGCAATAGTTAATTCAGTTGAAACCTGAATGATAACAGCGGGCAAGGCTCGGAATCTTCAGTATGTGAAGTACTTCAACTGCTGCAATCATTGGGAATCCCACGATCGTGGTCGGAGAAGTATTAATTATACACAAGGTTGTTTTTAAAGCCGTCTTGCCTGCGATCCGGGCGCGCTCGCGAAGGCGAGGCGCCGGGACTTTATACTGACACGACCCGGCCCGGATTCATGATGCCGAGAGGATCGAGCGCCTGCTTGATGGCGCGCATGGCGTCGGTGGCGGCGGGCGGGCGCAATCGGGCGAGTTCGTCGCGCTTCAGCCGGCCGACCCCATGCTCGGCGCTGATCGATCCGCCATGCGCGATGGTCTGGTCGAACACGACACGGGTGATGTCGGCGACATGCGCTTGCAGGACGGGAGCGGCGGCGCCAGACGGTTCGCAGACGGAATAATGCAGGTTGCCGTCGCCGACATGGCCGAAGATGACGAACTCGGCGGTAGGGAAGACTTTCAGTACGGCGGCGTTGCAGCTGTCGATGAAGGCCGGGATGCGGCTGACCGGCACGGCAATGTCCTGGTTGATGGCTGTGCCATAGGCGCGTTTCGACAGCGGGATCGTTTCGCGGATGTGCCAGAAACTTTGGGCCTGCGCCTTGCTGCTGGCGACGACGCCGTCTTTGACCAGCCCCTGGTCAAAGGCCGCTTCTAGCGCCTTTTCCAGTGCGTCGCGGGCGTGCGCCTCGTCGACCATGGACACTTCCATCAGTACACGCCAGGGAAGGTCTGAAGGCAGCGGGTCTCGCGTACCTGGAATGTCTGCCATCACCATGTCGATGGCACCCGACGGTATGATTTCGAAACTCGTTACCGTGTCGCCGGCATGCTGGCGCACGAGAGCAAGCAGGGCGACAACGTCCTCGGTGCTGTCGCAACAGACCCAGGCGCTGGCGCGCTGGACCTGCGGGAAGAGTTTCAGCGTGGCGGCGGTGATCAGGCCGAGCGTGCCCTCAGCGCCCGCGAACAGGTGTTTCAGGTCATAGCCGGTATTGTTCTTGCGCAGGCCCGACAGGCCATCCCAGACCTCACCCCAGGGCAGCACGACTTCGAGGCCGAGGATCAGGTCGCGCATCATGCCATAGCGCAGCACCGCGACGCCGCCGGCATTGGTGGAGATCAGGCCGCCGATCGTGGCGGTGCCTTCCGAACCGAGCGACAAGGGGAACAGGCGCCCGGCCTCCTCGGCGGCTGCCTGCGCCGTGACGAGGGGCGCGCCGGCCTCGATGACGAGGGAATTGTTGAACGGATCGACGCTGCGCACGGCATTCATGCGGCCCATCGAAACGACGATCTCGCCATGTGGTGTGCCGCCGTCGACGAGGCCGGTATTGCCTCCCTGCGGGGTCAGCGCGACATGGTGGGCAGCGCAGAGCTTGACCAGGGCGGCCGCCTCCGCCGTGCTGGCTGGCCGGGCGAGGAAGGGCGTCTCGCCCTTGAACGTGCCACGCCAGGGCGTGGCGACTTCGGCGAGGCGTTCGGGATCCTCGCTCCAGCCCTTGGAACCGAGCAGGTCTTTCGCGGCAGCGAGGAAGGCGGCAGGGGGCAGGGTCATGATGTGAGCTTACGCATGTGGTTGGCGATGGCGATACCGTCTTCACGGTTGGACAGGGCGGTGATGACTCTGTCGCGGGCTGTTTGAGGCTTGTTCTGACCGAGCTTGGTGATGCCTTCGAACCGCGCAGGGGTGAGCGAGAAGGCGCCGATGCCGGGCAACATGGCCTCGAAGCGGCCGGGCGTCATCTTGGCGCGCGACCATGCCGGTTTGGGGGCAAGGCCCGCTTCGAACAGGTCGGACAGGTCGTCGAGCAGGCTTGTGGCGCCTGCATCATGCAGGTGTGCGACCGGGCCTTCAGCTTCGACGGACAGGTAGTTCCATGTGCCGACCTGATCGTCCTGACCATACCAGTCCGGCGACACATAGGCATGGTCACCCGTAAACACGATGAGCGCTCTGCTTCCCCCAAGGAGTGCGGAGGTCACCGCGTTTGCGGCGGAGAGGTGGAAGCGCAGAACTGGCGCGCCTTCTGTTTCGTCGAGCAGGATCGGTGCATGGGCGGCGTGAATGCGCGTGCCATCGGAGGCGCAGACGAGCGCAAATGGATGCGCGCGAGCGCACGCGACCAGCGTGGCGTTATCGGTTTCTCGGAAGGGACGGGCGGGGTGCATGGGCTTGGCTTAGCAGAGGTCGCGAGGGCGTGCGAGAGGGGTGGTGGAGGCTCAGTCGCGGTGAGCGGCGCGTTCCAGCCGGTCGTTGATGGCTTCGCCCAGTCCGGTTTGCGGGATTGGTGCGACAGCGATGCGCTCATAGCGGGCATCGAGTGCGCGCAGAATCGCGAACAGGTTCGCGGCGGCCTCGGCAAGATCGCCCTTGGGCGAGAGGTTGCCTTCGCGCGGGCAATGGTCACCAAAGCCGAGATAGCCTTCGCCAGACATGGGCGTGGCCGCGTTGAGGCGCAGCGCGGCGCGGGGCGCGTAATGGCTTTTCATCTGGCCCGGCGCCGTGATGCCGGCACTGTCGCTCGGTCGAGCGAGCACGACGCCGAGACAGTCTTCCAGTTCCGCCGTTCCGAGCGCTCCAGCGCGCAGGAGTACGGGCGTGTTGCCGGTGAAGTCCAGGATGGTGGATTCGATCCCGATGGCGCAGGGGCCGCCATCGAGGATGAGGGCGATGCGGTCGGCGAGATCGGTGCGGACATGCTCTGGTGTTGTCGGGCTGACATGGCCGGACTTGTTGGCCGAAGGCGCGACGAGAGGGCCGCCGAAGGCGTCGAGCAAAGCCTGGGCAACCGGATGGACAGGGCGGCGCAGGGCGACCGTGTCGAGTCCGGCCCGGGCCAGGTCGCAGACGCTTGCGGTGCGGGCTACAGGCAGGACAATGGTCAGCGGGCCGGGCCAGAAGCATTCCGCCGCCTTGGCCGCCAGCGGCGTGAAGACGGCTTCGCGTTCGGCCATGGCCTGCGAGGCGACATGGGCGATCAGCGGGTTGAAGCGCGGGCGGCCCTTGGCTTCATAGAGACCGGCAACGGCGTCAGGGTTCGCGGCGTCGCAGGCGAGGCCATAGACAGTTTCAGTGGGCATGGCGACGAGCCCGCCGATGCGCAGGATATCCGCAGCGCGGGCCAGGATGTCCGGCGTAGGGGGCACGATGGTTGCAGTCATGGGCGCGCGCTTAGCACCAGCAGGCGCGAGGCGGAACCTATTTGCGCGTGGCCTCACCCGTAACGGTGACCGTGACCGTGTCGCTGACCCATTCGGCACCCGGATCCGAGATCTGGCCGATATTGAGCGCCTTGCGGTCGAATGTCGCTTCGCCTTTCAGGGTGGCGACGTCGCCCGCGATGTCGAGCGTGAAGGCGAGCGGCGTCGTGACCGTGCGGTTCTTCAGGTGCATGGCGGCGGTCGCGGTATAACCGGTGTCGGTTTTGGCGAAATCGGTCAGGTGGATGGTGGCCGTCGGATAGTTCGAAACGTCGAACCATTCGGGCGCGCGCAGGCTGTCATTGTAGAGCTTCTTGCTTGTCGTGGCCGTGCCGGTCGATGCGCTGACGCGCACGTCCGAGGTTCCAACGGCGTCCGGGAAGAAGGCCACGTCCGCTGTCCAGTCCTTGAACGTGCCGGAAAAGGCGTTGCCATCATGGGTGCCGGTGAACCGGATTTCCGACGCATCATAGTTGACGACCCAGTTGGGTTCGACGCCAACCGGTGCGGCGGCGACCGCTGCTCCGGCGCCGGTTGCCGGTGGCGGAGCGGTTTTGCTGCCCGCCATCGATTGCGCGAGCACGGGAGCGGCGGCGATCAGGCCGAACAGCAGCGCTGCGCCACCAAACGCGATGAAGAAGCCACGGGCGGGTGCACGCGGTGGCTGGGTCTTGCCGAACAGGCCCGGGATCATGCGCTTCAGGACACCCTCCTCGGGCGAGAATTCATGTTTCAGTGCGCCGGCGACATGCAGGACAAGTAGGCCGATGATGACCCATGCGCCTTTCGAATGCAGCGTCTCGATCACCTCGTGCACAGGCTTGTTGCCGCGCAGGCCCGACAGGAACGGAATATCTGGCCAGCTGATCGTACCGAACAGCACAGTCGGGACCTGGAGTTTTGCCGTGGACACAAGCGCCCAGCCGAGCAGCGGCATCAGGATCATCAGGGCGTACAGCCCGACATGGACATAGTGCGAAGCTCTGGCTTCCAGGAGCTTCATGCCCGACGGCAGGGCCGGCGGTGGATTCAGCATCCGCCACGCGACACGGATCACCGTCAGGAGCAGGATCGTGATCCCGATCGACTTGTGAAGCTGGTAGCGCGTTTCATTGTCTTCCATGTTCCAGCCAAGCCAGATCATGAAAATGATGAGCGCTGCGATAGCCCAGTGAAGGGCTATCGCGACGGCCGTGTAGCGGGAGACGCTATTTTTAAACATGTCGGGATTTGGCAAACTATTCGGCGGCTTCGCCGAATTCGGCTTCAATGATGATCTCGACTTCGTCACCGACATAAGGCGTGCCGGCGGTCAGGCCGAAATCGGACCGGGTCAGCGTCGTCGTGGCCGAGAAGCCGATATGGTCTTGTTCAGGGGCCCACGGGAACTGGCCGACGCCGTTATATTTCACATCGAGCGTGACCGGCTTGGTGACGCCCAGGAAAGTCAGGTCGCCCGTGACGGTGCCCGTGTCAGGGCCAGTCGTGCTCACTTCTGTCGTATTGAAGGTGATCTGCGGGAAGGCGCCTGCGTTGAAATACTTGTCGCTCTGGCCGAGGTCCTGGTTCCAGCTGTCGAAGCCGCTGTCGGCATGTCCGGCCTTGTAGTCGCCCGGATAATCGGTTTCGACGGAGGCCGGATTGATCGTGGCGGTGAGCGATGTTGCGGAGGCATCATCCGGGTTGAACTGGAGTGTCGCATCGAAATCGGTGAAGCGGGCCGTATAATTGGAAAGGCCGAAGTGCTTCACGCGCCAGATCAGCGAAGCGTGAGTCGGGTCGAGCTTGTAGGCGGCCGTCTTGCCATATTTGACTTCGGCGGCTGGCGCTTCAGCCGGGGCTGCTTCTGGCACAGCAGCAGGCGCTGTTTCGGCGGGCGTTTCGGCCGTGTTGACTGGGGCGGCAGGGCCACCGCACGCGACGAGCGCGAGGGCGGATACGGAAGCAAGGACGAGGCGCATGGGGAGGACTCCTGAGGAATTGATTGGCGGATGGCCGTTGAAGGTTTGCATTTGGATCTTGGCCGTAGGCGTTGTAAATGCTTATCCCGAATAACAATTATTCACAATCCGGAGACCGGCCTGATGCCCTACGACGCGCCCCTCGATGAAATGGCTTTCACGCTTGACGCCGTTGCCGGATTGAAGCGCCTCGAAGGGCTTGCCGGACTGGAAGCTTACGATCCTGACCTAGTTGCGCCGATTCTCGACGAGGCCGCAAAACTGGCGCGCGATGTGCTGGCTCCCCTGAACCAGAGTGGCGATTCGCAAGGCGTCGTGCTGACGGAAGACGGGGTGAAAGCGGCGCCGGGCTTTGCGGCGGCGTATGCCGCGTTCCGCGATGGCGGCTGGATGGGGCTGACTGCGCCGGAAGAATGGGGCGGGCAGGGCCTGCCCAAAGCGCTGTCGCTGGCGGTGATGGAAATGTTCCACGCTGCAAACATGGCGTTCGGCCTCTGCCCGCTGCTCAGCTTCGGGGCCATCGAGGCCCTGCTGGCGCATGGCTCGGATGAACTGAAGGCCGCCTACCTGCCTAATCTCGTGTCCGGCACATGGACCGGTACGATGAATCTGACCGAGCCGCAGGCAGGCAGCGATGTCGGCGCGCTGAAGGCGAAAGCCGTGCCCAATGACGATGGCAGCTATGCCGTCAGCGGCCAGAAAATCTACATCACCTGGGGCGACCATGACGTCGCCGAGAACATCGTTCACCTCGTGCTGGCGCGCCTGCCGGATGCGCCGGCCGGGTCGCGCGGCGTATCGCTGTTCCTCGTGCCGAAATACCTGCTGAACGCAGATGGCAGCCTCGGGGCGCGCAATGGCGCCAAATGTATTGGCCTTGAAAAGAAGATGGGCATCCACGCCTCGCCAACCTGCGTGATGGAATATGACGGAGCGACCGGCTGGCTGATCGGCGAGGCCAACAAGGGCCTCGCCTGCATGTTCACGATGATGAATGCAGCGCGCCTGAATGTCGGCCTGCAAGGCGTGGCCGTGGGCGAAGCCGCCTACCAGACGGCCTTCGCCTACGCGCAGGAGCGCAAGCAAGGGAAGGTGGAAGGCATTGATGGTGCTGCGCCGATCCTGCACCATGCAGATGTGCGCCGGACACTGACGACGATGCGGGCCCGCGTCGCGGCGGCGCGGTCTATTTGTTACGCGTGCGCCGTGGCGGCTGACCTGGCAGAGGCCGCGCCGGATGCCGACGTGCGGGCGGCGGCGAAGCTGCGCGAAGACTTGCTGACCCCGATCGCCAAGGCCTGGTCGTCTGACATGGGCGTCGAAGTCGCCAGCATGGGGGTGCAGGTGCATGGCGGCATGGGCTTCATGAACGAGACGCTGGCCGCCCAGCTCTACCGGGATTCCCGCATCGCCCCGATCTATGAAGGCACCAACGGCATCCAG
Organism: Hyphomonas sp.; assembly: GCF_041689225.1. Taxonomy (GTDB): domain Bacteria; phylum Pseudomonadota; class Alphaproteobacteria; order Caulobacterales; family Hyphomonadaceae; genus Hyphomonas. Next base: position 23,633 of record NZ_JBDNGN010000088.1, read on the forward strand.
GCCATTGATCTGGTCGGGCGCAAGCTGAGCGGAACGAATGGCGAGTCGATGCGCGTGATGCTCGGCGAGATCGAAGGCAGTGCAGCAGCGGCGCGGGCGACCAATGATCCGCAACTGGTGCAGATCGCCGACCGCCTGAGAGCGGCGGCAGAGGCCTTGCGCGAGGCCAGCGACTGGATGCTGGCGCAGATGAAGAGCCGTGACCAGGACAAGGCGCTGGCAGGCGCAACCGCCTATCTGGCACTGGCTGGCGACGTCATCGGCGGGCATTTCCTCACCCGCGCAGCGGTGGCGGCGCGCAGCAGCGACGGCGCCGCACGGGCGCGGCGGCTGGCTCTGGCGGGCTTCTTCGCTGAGACCGCGCTCGCCTCGGCGCCGGGCCGTGTGGCGGGCATCACCGAAGGTGGCAGCCGGTTCCTGGAGAATTCGGAAGCCCTGTTCGGGGTTTGATTGCGGCGTATCAGCCGGGCAGTTTCGGCAGGGCGAGCAGGCAGAGCAGCGATCCGCACGACAGCGCTGCCGCGATGCCTGCCAGCGGGGCAATCCCCAGTGTGACGAAAGGCGCGGCCACGGCAGTGCCCAATGCGGTCGTCGACAGGATGGCGACGAGAACCAGCGCCGCACCGCGCGCATCGTCGCCGTTTGATGCAAGGATGGCCCGGAAGAACCCCGGCGGGCCGCGCAGGCCGAGTCCAAGGTTCACCGGTACGAACAGGATGGCGAGCGCCAGCCGATCGGTTCCGCCGATCAGGCCATCGGCGGTTAGCGCCAACAGGCCCGACGCCGAACAGGATGATGCGTTCCGCACCGAAACGGTCAGCGAGCCGTCCGGCGACATTCGACCCGATGATGAGCAGGGCAATGCCGGTCACCTGCATGATGATGAAATCGTTCAGGGTGCCGCCAAGCCCCTTGGTGATCATGGCGGGTGCACCGAACACGAAGATCAGCAGGCCGCCAAGCGTGAAGGCCTGGCTGAGCGCGTAGCGCAGGAAGACCGGGCTGATCGCGAGGCGGAGATAGCTGCCAGCGCCGCGCGTCGGATCGGGCGCCGGCAAGCGATGGCGCAGCAGGCCGACGAGCGCGGCGACGACCAGGCTGAGTCCGCCCGTCACGATGAAGGAACTCTTCCAGCCGGAGGCGACCAGCAACCACACGCCGATTACCGGTGCGAGCGCCGGCACGAGGAATTCAACGCTGGCCATCAGGGCGATGGCGCGCACGGCGCGGGACTCGCTGAACATGGCGCGAATCATGCCGGGCGCGAACACGGCAGCAGCTGAGCCTGTCAGGCCCTGGCCGAAGCGTAGGCCGACAAGCAAGGGGCAGCGACGGCGCAAGGGTGCAGGCCAGCGAAATCAGGGCATAGGCGATGAAGGACAGGACCAGTAGGTTGCGCTGGTCGAAATGCGCGCCGAGTTCGCCATAGAGGACAAGGCCGATACAGCCGCCTGCAACGAAGGCGGCGAGGACGAGTTGCGCCATGGCCTGGCTGCCGCCGAGCGCGTCCGCCAGTCCGGTATGGCGGGAAGGACAAGGTCGGTTCCGGCTATGCCCAGCGTCGTGCCGATGATCAGCAGCGCAAAGGCCAGCGCGGGCGTCTGGTGGGGAGGAACCGGCTGGGCCATCGCCGCGGGCTTATGGATGAAGCCACCCGGCGTGTCGACCATCAGTTGCGACGGGCAGGACGCAACTGTAAGAGGTGACAAAACTGCCGCAGGAGGCATCGTTCGGCCATGGCGTGGACCAAGACCTATAGCGGCACTGAGCCGATGCGCGTCAACAAGTGGCTGGCGACCGAGGGCGTGTGCTCGCGGCGCGAAGCCGATGCGCTGATCGAGAAGGGCCTCGTCAAGATCAATGGCGAAGTGCTGACCGAGGCGGGCTACAAGATCGAGGACGGCCAGACGCTGACCCTGACCGAGAAGGCGGCGCGGCGGCTCGATAACCAGTTGTCGCTGATGTTCCACAAGCCGGTCGGGATCGTCTCGGGCACGCCGGAACCGGGCGAAATCCCTGCAGTGCGCCTGATCAATGAAGACAGCCTGTCAGGCCGCGCCCATGCCATTCCGGGCCGCAACAACCGTCTCGCGCCGCTGGGCCGGCTCGACAAGGACTCGCACGGCCTGCTGATCCTGTCGGAAGACGGCGTTCTGGCCAAGGCTCTGATCGGGCCCGAAAGCAAGCTGGAGAAGGAATACCACGTCAAGGTGCGCGGCGACGTCACCGAGGACAAGCTGACGAAATTGCGCCACGGGCTCGAACTTGACGGGCGCCAGCTGCGGCCAGCGGACGTGACCGTGATCAAGGGCAATGAGCTGAAATTCATCCTGCGCGAGGGCCGCAATCGACAGATCCGCCGGATGTGCGACCTGGTCGAGTTGCGCGTGATCGACCTCATACGCACGCGTATAGGGCCGCTATCACTGGCCGGGCTGCCAGAAGGCAAGTGGCGTCCGATCAGCGGACGCGAGCGCGACGAGCTGCTGCGCTGGGAAGTGCAGGGCTTTTCGGCTGAACCGGCTGCGCCCGTCGTGGTTGAACGCAAACGCCCCTTGCCAGCAGGGAAGCGTCCGACAAGCCCCGGCAAGAAGCCGATGGGGAAACCGCGCGGTGACGGCGCGCCTGCCAAGCCGAAGCCTGCCGATCCGAAGTTCAAGCGGACCAAGCTGGCCCCGCGCAAGCGTACGCCGATCAAATAGGCACTGACCCAGCGTGATGGCTCGACGCGAGTGATGCGGGGCATATGCTGGCTCATGGACGGATTTCAGACACCTAAACCCAAGCGCCCCAAGCTCGATTATCCGCACGGCGACGTGCGGCCAGAGCTGGGAGAGACAATACAGGTCGCACCGGGAATCGAATGGGTCAGCATGCCGCTGCCCTTTTCGCTCAAATTCATCAATCTCTGGCTGATCGATGACGGCGACAGCTGGACGATCGTGGACACGGGCCTGCCCCTGCCGGAAACGCGGTCGGCCTGGAAAAGCCTCATCGAGGCCCGGATCACGCGCGACAAGCCGCTGAAGCGGGTGATGGTCACGCACATGCACCCCGACCATGTCGGCTGCGCTGGCTGGCTCTGCCACAAGTATGGCGCCGATCTCTGGATGAGCCGGCTGGAATACATCACCTGCCGGATGCTGGTGTCGGACACCGGCCGCGAGGCGCCCAAGGCCGGCGTCGATTTCTTCTGCCGTGCCGGCTGGAATGACGCCCAGATCGACAATTACAAGGAACGCTTCGGCGGGTTCGGGCGCGGCGTCAGCCAGATGCCGGACGCCTTTCACCGGCTGGCCGACGGCGACACGTTCGAGATGGCGGGCGAAGCCTGGGAAGTCATCACCGGCAACGGCCATTCTCCCGAACATGCCTGCCTCTACTGCCCGTCGCTGAACCTGTTGATTTCGGGTGACCAGCTATTGCCGCGCATTTCGTCGAACGTGTCGGTTCACCCGACCGAACCGGATGCCGATCCGCTGCTCGACTGGATGACCAGTTGCGAGAAGCTGCTGGAACGCCTGCCGGAAGACGTGCTGGTCCTGCCGGCGCATAATGAGCCGTTCCGCGGCGCACATGCACGGCTGCGCCACCTGATCGACGGCCACGAGACAGGCCTGTCGCGCCTGAAAGGGCGGATGCAGAAGGGGCCCCTGACCGTGATGGACACGTTCACCAGCCTGTTTGGACGGGCCATCCAGCCGGACGAGGTCGGCATGGCCACCGGTGAGGCCATCGCGCACCTCAATTGCATGGTCCACCGGGGCGAAGTCGTGTCGATTGTCGGTGACGATGGCGTTTCGCGCTATCAGCTGACCTGATCGCAATTGCTGGAACACATGTCGATTCGGGCCTTTTGCAGTGCCCGGGCAGATTACGCCTTCGCATCTGAAGCCGGTTTCGTCTAAGAAGTCGGCTGGTAGCAGACAGATCAGGTGACTCCGCGATGGCACGAGATGGCGACAAGGCCGATTCAAATCCCGAGGACGAAGACCTGACCTTCGCCGACAAGGTGAAGCGGGAACTGCACGAGTGGGGCGTAACCCTCGCGGTCTTCGTGCCGATCTTCATGCTCTTTTCCGGCTTGCTCTACGAACAACGGGTCATCCCGTCCGAAAGCATGGTGCCGACGCTGCAGGTCAGCGACCGGGTGGCCGTGGCCAAGTTCGCTTATGGCTATGACCGGTATTCGCTGCCGTTCAGCCTTGGCCGCTACCTGCCCATCCCGGCGGGACGCATCTTCGCAAGCGACCCGAAACGCGGCGATGTGGTCGTGTTCGAGCACCCGCATACGGCGCGTGTGATGATCAAGCGCGTGATCGGCCTGCCCGGTGATCACATCCAGATGATCGGCGAAACCGTCTACATCAATGACGCACCGATCGAGAGCGAGTTCATGCGCACGGTGCGTTACCTGCCGCATGGCCGCAGCCGCGCGGTGACCGCCTATGAGTGGCGCGAAAGCGATGGCGACAAGCACTGGCTGACGAACCGGCAGGAAAAAGGCGATGCAGGCGATAATACGGTCCTGTTCGTTGTTCCGGCGGGACATATTTTCCTGATGGGCGACAATCGCGACAATTCGCTGGATAGCCGCTTCCTTTCCGGCCACTGCCCGCCAGTCGATGGCGTGGTTGACCGTGTGGGTTGTCCGCTTAGCGTCAAGTCGATGGATGCGTCTGTTGGGTTCGTGCCGATGGACCACCTTGTCGGACGGGCCGAGACCGTGATCCTGTCGCTGTATCGCTGCAAACTGGAAGACGATGAACCCTGCAAGAAACGGGTCTGGCGCGGCCTCTAGGTCTTATTCTTCTACAGGATGCAGCATGGGCGGGTGATTGGAGCCTTGCCGCATGCGGCCAACACCGCTAGTGGCAGTCTTCAGACTGGGCTCGCGGGGCCCTTTGCATGCTTGAAGACAGGCCATTTTGCGATGCCAGAAACGACATCGACAGGAACTCGGCGCGGCCCGATCGTAGTGTCTCGGCATGGCCGGCCGCAACTCGACAGGACCGCTGGCCCGCGCCTCGGCTGGCGCGACTACAAGGACTGGTGGGACAGCTACGAAGAGAGCCCGCTCCGTGACGACCAGATCGCTCCCGATAATCTGAAAAACCTGGTGGCGGACGCCACGCTTGTTTTCGCCTCGGCGCGAATCCGGGCGCAGGAAACAGCGGCCCGTGCGGCACCGCACATGGATGCGATCCATGACCCGGTGTTCAACGAGGCCCCCCTGCCACCGCCACGGATTGTCGGCGTGAAATACCTGCCCAAGACATGGAACGTGCTCGCCCGCGCGGCCTGGCTCAGCGGACACTCGCTGGATGGCGAAAGCGTTTCGGAAGCGCGTGTGCGTGCGGCGCTGGCTGCGCAGAAACTGCACGCCGCGTCCGAAGAGCAGAAAGTCTACCTGGCCGCACACGGCTGGTTCAACCGGATGCTGCGTCCGGAAATCAAGAAATTAGGCTGGAAATGCGTCTATGATGGTGGCGACAGCTACTGGAGCCATCGCATCTACGAATACCGGGACAAGTAATCGTTTCAGAGGTTGTGGACGCCAAGCGCGCGCTCTAGAGTTGCCGCACATAAACACGGGCGAACCAGAATGGCTGATGCGAAAGAAAAACCGGTCGACAAGATGAGCTTCGAAGAAGCGCTGGTCGAACTCGAAGGCATCGTCAAACAGCTTGAGGCCGGGGAAGTAGAGCTGGAGAAATCCATCGCGATCTACGAGCGCGGCGCATCCTTGAAGGCCCATTGCGAGTCGCGCTTGAAATCCGCGGAACTGAAGGTCGAGCAGATCGTCCAGGGAGCCGGAGGCGTTACGACAGAGCCTGCGAGCTTTGAATAGGGTCATTGGCCGGATGGGGGACGACGCCGAATTCGAGCTGCGCCTGAAGGAGGTTGCCGACAAGGTCACCGTCGCACTCGACCAGTTGATCCCGCCGGCCAGCGGGCCCGAAGCCAACCTGATGCGCGCGATGCGCCACGCCGCGCTTGCCAATGGCAAACGCATGCGGCCTTTCTTCCTGCTGGAAACCGGCTCGATGTTCGATGCACCGGAAAAGAGCCTTTTGCGCACCGCTGCGGCGCTCGAGTGTGTGCACACCTATTCGATGGTCCATGACGACCTGCCGTGCATGGACGATGACGATTTCCGGCGCGGCCAGCCCACTGTCCACAAGGCGTTCAACGAGTCGACCGCCGTTCTGGCAGGCGACGCGCTGCTGACGCTGGCCTTTAAGATACTGGCGTCCAGCGAGACACATGACGACGCGTCGGTGCGGACCATGCTGATCGAGCGTCTGGCCGATGCGGCAGGCGCGCGCGGCATGGTTGGCGGCCAGATGATCGACATGCTGGAAGAGGACAGCCCCCGCGACCTCAACACGATCACGCGGATGCAACGCCTGAAGACCGGCGCGCTGATTTCCTACGCAACTGAAGCGGCGGGCATTATCGGCGGCGCCCGTGAACCGGAGCGCAACGCACTGGCCGGGTTCTCGAATGACCTGGGCCTGGCCTACCAGATCGCCGACGATCTGCTCGATGCAACAGGCGACGAAAATGCCGTCGGCAAGCCTTTGCGCACCGATGAAATCGCGGGAAAAGCGAACTTTGTGACCCTTTTGGGCATCGACGGGGCCCGACAGCGTGTGCGGCTTCTCGCCGCTCAGGCGAAGGAACACCTCGCTATATTTCGTGATCGTGCCGATATTCTACTGCAATCGGTTGATTTTGTATTGGATAGAACCCGTTAAACAGGGCGAGTCATAATATAAACCCAAATGCGCTGTCTCTGGCAGCCAGTGATTATTGAAGGGTCCGTGGATAGATGACCAAACTTAGCCCGAACCGGCTCCTCGATGCGATCAATTCGCCCGACGACCTGAAAGGGTGGTCGCGTGCCGAATTGAAACAGATCGCGCAGGAAGTGCGCGAGGAAGTCATCGATGTCGTGTCGGTCACCGGCGGGCATCTCGGTTCCGGTCTCGGCGTGGTTGAACTGACTGTCGCGATCCATGCCGTGTTTAACGCGCCCGCCGACAAGCTGATCCTCGATGTCGGCCATCAATGCTATCCTCATAAGATTCTCACCGGACGCCGGGACCAGATGCGCACCCTTCGTCAGGGCGGCGGCCTGTCCGGCTTCACCAAGCGCGACGAGAGCGAATACGATCCGTTTGGCGCGGCGCACGCCTCGACCTCCATTTCGGCCGGCTTCGGCTTTGCCAAGGCGCGCGACCTCCAGGGCAAGGACAACAATGTCATCTGCGTCATCGGCGACGGCGCGATGACCGCCGGCATGGCCTATGAGGCGATGAACAATGCCGGCGCCGACAAGTCGCGCCTGATCGTTATCCTCAATGACAATGACATGTCGATTGCGCCGCCCGTCGGCGCGATGAGCAATTACCTGTCCAAGCTCGTCTCCTCGCGGCCCTATCGCGGCCTGCGCCGGATCGCCAAGAAAGTCGTCAGTCCGATCGGCCTGGAATCGCCCGCGCGGCGCGCCGAGGAATACCTGCGCGGCTTTGCCATGGGCGGCACCTTGTTCGAGGAGTTGGGCTTCTACTATATCGGCCCGATTGACGGCCACGACCTCGATACGCTGATCCCGATCCTCGAGAACGTGAAAGCGATGCGCGAAGGCCCGATCCTGATCCACGCGGTCACCCAGAAGGGCAAGGGCTATACCCACGCAGAGAATTCCGCTGACAAGTATCACGGCGTATCAAAATTCTCGGTCATCACCGGCGAGCAGGCCAAGGCCAAGCCGTCCGCGCCAGCCTATCAGAAGGTCTTCGGGCAGACGCTCGTGAAGCTTGCCGAGACCGATGACAAGATTTGCGCGATCACCGCCGCCATGCCGTCAGGCACGAGTACAGACGTTTTCGAGAAGGCCTTCCCGGACCGCAGTTTCGATGTCGGCATTGCCGAACAGCACGCGGTGACCTTCGCGGCCGGCCTTGCGGCCGATGGCATGCGCCCGTTCGCGGCCATCTACTCGACCTTCCTCCAACGCGGCTTTGACCAGGTCGTGCATGACGTGGCGATCCAGCGCCTGCCGGTCCGCTTCGCGATTGACCGCGCCGGCCTTGTCGGTGCCGACGGCCCGACCCATGCTGGCAGTTTCGACATCGGTTTCCTTGGCGCCCTGCCGGGCATGATCTGCATGGCCGCCGCCGACGAGTGCGAACTCGCGCGCATGGTCGTGACGGCTGCACAAATCGATGACGGGCCGAGCGCCTTCCGCTATCCGCGTGGCGAGGGCACGGGCGTGGTCATTCCCGACGTGCTGCTGCCGCTCGAAATCGGCAAGGGCCGCATCCTGCGCGAGGGCACGACAATCGCGCTGCTGTCCTATGGTACACGCCTGCAGGAAGCGCTGAAGGCTGCCGAGATGCTGTCGGCGCAAGGCCTGTCGGTGACGGTCGCCGATGCGCGCTTTGCCAAGCCACTTGATGCAGACCTCGTCGAACGGCTCGCCCGGGACCACGAAGTGCTGATCACGCTGGAAGAAGGCGCCACCGGCGGCTTTGGCAGTTTCGTGCTCGAACATCTCGCCAAGATCGGCGCGCTCGACCGGGGCCTCAAAATACGCCCGATGACGCTGCCGGACGTGTTCCAGAACCATGATACGCCCCAAGCCATGTACGAAGAGGCCTGCCTCACGGCCCGTCATATTGCAGCACGCGCCATCGAGGCCCTCGGGCGCGGCGACATTGCCGAAATCGACCGGCTCGCCCGCGCATGACGGAAATGCAAGTTGTTCGGCGACTCTGACCCGGGCTAGAGTTCCCGGTATGACCTTCAGAATGATTCCCTTGTGCGCGCTTATCCTCGCCGCGCTGCTCGCGGCCTGCGCCACGGTGCCGGCGGGCATGGGCCCCGCCTTCGACACGGCCATGTCCCACGCGAAGGCCGATACCAATCCCTATGCCGCAGACGCGACCCTGTCCGAGCTCTTGTCGAACGCGAGCCTGTCAGATGACCAGCGCGCGCGAGTGCTGTATGCGCGCGGCAGCCTGTGCCGCCAGGCGGGCGATGACCGCCGCGGCGCCGTCAAGGATTTCGAGGCCATGTTGGCACTGGCACCCGATCATCCGCTGGCGCCGAACGCCAAGGAAGAGCTCGAATTCGCCCGGTCAGATGTCGAGACGATCGAGGCAGGTCTCCAGCGCATGCTCAACCTGACCCAGTGGTTCGACAGCATGTGGGTCCTGGGCGACCACGACACGGCGGTTGCACGCTATCGCGCTTCTGGTCTCAATCCGAATGAGGCCGAGATCGTCAAGCTGGCGGCAGCCGGATATGTTTGCCCGGACGCGGATGGCCATCCACCCGTTTACACACGGGGCGACATGCGGCCTGATCTCGAGAACCTGTATTGGTGCTCCGGGCCGGGTGCCTGAAGACCGGGCTGGCCGAAGGAAACACACTTTCTCCACAAATCCGCCCTGTCTAAGCACTCCTTCCCCGGCTAGGGAAGAAAACCGCCTGTCCAAACCAAATTCCTGATGGAGCCAAATAGATGATCCGTATTTCCCTCTTCGCCGCCGCGTCGGCGCTCATGCTGGCGGCCTGCGCCTCAGCGCCTGAAACCGGCAAGGTTCCCGGTGGCAGCGATGCCGCTGTCGCCACGGCAGTTCCGGACTCGGCGTTTGAACTGGCGATGCAGACGGTTGAGGGCCTCGTCGAGGCGGGCAACACCCAGGCCGCGAATGATCGCCTGACCCAGCTGCTTGGCAGCCCGGCATTGAGCACGGACGAGTATGCCGAGGCATTGTTCCGCCGCGGCGAGATCCGCTTCGGTCCGGGCGGCTACGACGCGCTTGGTGCGGTCGAGGATTTCCAGGAGATTGTCGATACCTATGGCGACACAGCCTGGTATACGGCAGCGATGCCGATGCTCGATTCGGCCCGCAGCAAGGTGACCACGCTCGAAACCCAGCTGTCGCAGCCCGAAACAAGTAAGCTCCAGAAATTCAATTTCCTCATGGAACTGGGCCTGCACGAGGACGCCATCGACCTGATGATCGCCAATGACCTGTCGCCCGACAATGAAGCGCTGATCGCCATGTTTGACATTGGCTACCTGTGCGAGGGCGACGAACTGACCGGGCGTGCGTATGACGCTGTGGAGCGAGACGGCGCTGTGCGCTCGCTGCGCTTCTGCGATTTCGGAAAATAGGTTTTCTGCGACATCCTTCCTCAAAATGCCCCGTTGCCTCGGCTCCGGGGCATTTTTTTGTCCGGAAAAGCAGGTTTCCACATAAAGGGCACTGTTATCCCCGTAATGGGCGTGGTTTCTGTTATTCAGATCAAAAAAACACCGGAGGATACCGAATGCCCGCAGACACCGCCGCGCCGACATGGCCCGTCATCTCCATTGCTGACGCCAATGATGCCCTTGCTGGCCCCGGTTCACCGCTGGAACTGGTGGACGGTGAAATCGATGGCGTGAAGATGAAACTCTATGCCAACGCGCCGCCGACCATCCGGTCGATCCTGGAAATGGCGGCCACGACCTGGCCCGAACGCGATTACATCGTCTACGAAGACGAGCGTGTGACATTCGGGGCCTTGATGCTCGCCGTGCAGAATTTTGCTGCCGTGCTGCGCGACACTTACGGGATCAAGAAGGGCGACCGCGTTGCGATCATCATGCGCAACTATCCCCAATGGCCGGTGGCCTTCTTTGCCGCGTCGAGCCTGGGCGCCATCGCGACGCCGATGAATTCCTGGTGGACGGGAGAAGAACTGGAATACGGCCTGTCATTCGCTGGCGTGAAGCTGGCGGTTGTTGACGCCCAGATTTTCGAGCGCCTGCGCGACCATCTGAAAGACCTGCCGGAACTCGAACATGTGGTTATCGCCCGGGACAAGGGCGAAGATCACAATGATCCGCGCATCGCCAGCCTCGAACAATATATTGGTGAAGCGAACAGCTGGGCCGGCCTGGACGATATCGGCCTGCCGGATGTGGAGCTGCTGCCCGATGACGACGCCACGATCATGTACACGTCGGGCACGACAGGTAAGCCGAAGGGCGCACTGTCCTCGCACCGCGCCGTGATTTCCAACATGTTCAACTCGTCGACCTGTCAGGCGCGCATGTTGCTGCGCCGCGGCGAAGCGATCCCCGAACCGGATCCGAACGAGCAGGGCGGCACTCTGCTGGCGATTCCGTTCTTCCATGCGACGGGCGCCTTCGCGATCCTGATCCCGTCCCTGATGCGGGGCGACAAGATTGTGTCCATGTACAAATGGGACGCGGGCGAAGCGCTGCCGATCATCGAAAGGGAAAAGGTCACCTCCGTTGGCGGGGTGCCGGCAATCGCCTGGCAGCTGCTGGAGCATCCGGACCGGGACAAATATGACCTATCGACGATCAAGGCGATTTCCTATGGCGGCGCGCCATCTGCGCCGGAACTGGTATCGACGATCAAGAAGCGCTTTCCGGATGCCGCCCCCGGCAATGGCTGGGGCATGACGGAGACCTGCGCGACCGCCACGCTCAATATCGGCGAAGACTATGTGAACCGGCCCAACAGCGCCGGTGCGCCGCCGAATGCCGTGGAACTCAAGATCTGCGATCCGGATGGCAACATCATGCCAAAGGGCGAAGTCGGTGAATTGTGGTGCAAGAGCCCATCCAACTGCAAGCGCTACTGGAACCGGCCCGAAGCAACCGCCGAAACCTTCCGGAACGGCTGGGTGGTGACGGGCGACCTTGCACGCATTGACGAGGAAGGTTTCCTCTTCCTGGTCGACCGGGCTAAGGACATGCTGATCCGTGGCGGCGAGAACATCTATTGTATCGAAGTCGAGAGCGCCCTTTACGATCATCCGGCGGTGATGGATGCGGCCGTTGTCGGCATTCCGCACAAGATAATGGGTGAAGAGGTCGGCGCTGTGGTTCAGCTCAAGCCGGGCAAGACCGTGTCGCAGGATGAGTTGCGGGCGCATGTCGCGAACCTGCTTGCGTCGTTCAAGGTGCCGGTCGAGATCCAGTTCCAGGA
>NZ_JBDNGN010000089.1:0-7407 GCF_041689225.1 Hyphomonas sp.
AACCGTCGGGGCATCAACCCGGAAGCTGCCTCAAGCTGGTTCCTGCCACGCCTTGTCGGCATCCAGCAGGCGCTCGCATGGTGCTATTCGGGCCGCGTGTTCCCTGCTTCCGAAGCACTGTCCGGCGGCCTCGTGCTTTCCGTGCACCCGCAGGCCGAACTGCTCGACGTGGCCAAAGCCATGGCCCGCGAGATTGCCGATAATACGGCCGCCGTCTCCACTACGCTGACGCGTCAGATGATGTGGCGCATGCTGGGCGCCAGCCATCCGATGGAAGCGCATATCGTCGATTCCGCGGCCATCTATTCGCGCGGCAAGACGCCGGACGCCAAGGAAGGCGTGATGAGCTTCCTAGAGAAGCGCCAGCCGGTCTATCCGGTGAAAGTGTCTGACGGCATGCCGAACTTCTTCCCTTGGTGGGAAGATCCGGAATTCACCTGGATCGGCGGCAAGGACTAGCCCCACATGACGCCAGACCTCCAGCGCGTCGAGACGAACGGCATCCGGTTGCGCGTGGCGACAGCAGGCGACGGCCCGCTCGTCATCCTCGTGCATGGTTTCCCGGAGAGCTGGTATTCCTGGCGTCACCAGATCAAGGCTCTGTCGGAAGCAGGCTACCGCGTCGCGGCGCCCGACGTGCGCGGCTATGGCGGGTCAGACCGGCCTGAGGCCGTCGAAGCCTATGACATGGAAAGCCTGACCGGCGATATTGCCGGTCTTGCCCATGCTTTGTCACCGGGCGAGGAGGCCGTCGTGATCGGCCATGACTGGGGCTCACCGATTGCCTGGAACACGGCCCGGCTCCACGCGGACACGTTCCGCGCGGTGGCGGGTCTCTCCGTGCCCTACATCCCGCCAAACGAAATCGTGTTCATCGACGCGGTGCGCGCGGTCTTCACCGATCGTGGCCTGTTCTTCTACCAGGTCTATTTCCAGGATGAAGGCCCGCCTGAGGCGGAGCTGGAAAACGACCCGGCCGAAACGATCCGCAAATTCTACTATGCCATCTCCGGCGATGCGCCGGACGGCACATGGCCGACCGACAAGAAGCATGGCGACACGCTGCTCCACCGCCTGCCGGAGCCGCCCACGCCCTTGCCATGGCTATCAGCCGAGGATGTCGCCTATTACGACGCCCAGTTCCGCCAGTCCGGCTTTCGCGGCCCCCTCAACCGCTACCGCAACTGGCACCGCGACCATGCCTTTCTCACCGGCCATGCCGCCCCGATGACCATCGCCCAGCCCTCGCTCTATATCGGCGGCACGCGGGACCTCGTCCTGAAAATGTCGCCCGGCGACATGCTGGCCGCGATGAAGGAAAACCTGTCTGACCTGCGCGGCGCGACCCTGCTCGAAGGCTGCGGCCACTGGACCCAGCAGGAGCGCCCCGACGCGGTCAACGCCCTGCTGCTCGACTGGCTCGGCGGGCTTTAGGGCACCGCGCCGTCCCGCGCTCCTCCCGAAACAATCTGAAAGGCTCACGCATGTCCATCTGGCGGCAAACGCATATCGACCTCGACCAAATCACCGCCGCTCAGCAGGGCACGATGGGCGGCGCCCTCGGTATCACGCTGGTCAGCATCGGCGAGGATACGCTCACGGCGCGTATGCCAGTCGATCACCGCTCGCTGCAGCCGCACGGGCGCCTGCATGGCGGCGCCTCCGTTGCGCTGGCCGAGACGGTCGGCTCGATTGCGGCCAATCTCGCGCTCGATTCAGATGAGAGCGTCGGCGTTGGCCTCGAGATCAACGCAAACCATGTTCGTCCGGTGAAAGACGGTTTTGTCTACGCCACGGCCAAGGCCGAAGCGCTGGGCCGCACGACCCAGATATGGACCATCCGCATCACGGATGAATCCGACCGCCTCGTCTGCATCTGCCGATTCACCGTCGCCGTCATTTCGGCGCAGCGCGCCCGGCCCAGCTAGCGGCTCATCCTACCAGAGGCCGTGCTTCTGCACTTCGGCGCGCCCGACAACCATGTGATGCACTTCGTCCGGGCCGTCGGCATAGCGCAGGTGGCGCATGTCGGCATACATGCGAGCCAGCGGGAACCATTGTGACATGCCCGCCGCGCCGTGCATCTGCATGGCCTGGTCGATGATCAGGCAGACCTTCTCCGGCACCATGGCCTTCACAGCGCTGACATAGATGCGCGCTTCCTTGTTGCCCAATACGTCCATCGCCTTGGCGGCCTGCAGGACGGCCAGCCGCATCGCGTTGATCTCGATGCGCGCGCGCGAAATGACCTCGAGATTCTTGCCCAGCTTGGCGATCTTCTGGCCGAACGCGGTGCGCGTCCCGGCGCGCTTGACCATCATCTCCAGCGCCAGTTCGGCCTTGCCGATTGAGCGCATGCAATGGTGGATGCGGCCCGGGCCGAGGCGGACCTGCGAGATTTCGAATCCGCGGCCTTCGCCCAAAAGGATATTGTCTTTCGGCACGCGCACGTCTGTAAACTTCAGGTGCATGTGCCCGATCGGGGCATGGTCTTCGCCCATCACTTCCATGGCGCCGAGTATCTTCACGCCCGGTGTGTCCATTGGCACCAGGATTTGCGACTGCTGCTTGCTGGCCGGTGCGTCGGGGCTGGTCTTGACCATCACGATCATGATCTTGCAGCGCGGGTTGCCAGCGCCGGAAATGTAGAATTTCTCGCCATTGATGATCCACTCATCGCCGTCGAGCACAGCGCTGGTGCTGATATTCTTGGCGTCCGACGAGGCTACACCCGGCTCGGTCATGGCGTAGGCGGAGCGGATTTCGCCGGCCAGCAGCGGCTTCAGCCATTGTTCCTTCTGCGCCGGCGAGCCGACCCGTTCCAGTACTTCCATATTGCCCGTGTCGGGCGCGTTGCAGTTCATCGTCTCGGACCCATAAGGATGCTTGCCCAGCTCGGCGGCGATATAGGCATAGTCGAGATTGCTCAGGCCTTCGCCGGTGTCGGCATCCGGCAGGAAGAAGTTCCACAGGCCCGCTTCCTTGGCCTTGGTCTTGGCCGTTTCCATCAGCTCCAGCTGGCGCGGGTGCCACGTCCAACGGTCTTCCTTCTCCTCATTCAGCGCTTCGAATTCGTCGCGCCATGGGGCAACATTCTCTTCCAGGTGCTTCACCACGCGGGCCAGAAGCGGCTTGGCCTTTTCCGACATGCTGAGTTCGAACAGTTCGCTGTTGAGGTCCGTCATGGGTTTCCATCCTGCTGTTTCTTGATTTCGCTGGCCTCACCATGCGGGCTTTTCCGGAGCGGGGCAATGCACCGGCCGGGGCCCTGACGCAGGGGCAATTTCCGGCGGCGTTGGACTTCTGCAACCAGACCGCCAATAGTTGCGGTGCGCGGCATGCGGCGGAAGAGGAGCGGGCCATGGAGCTGAAGGCAACAGCGTACGATGTGGACGACCGGATCGCGACGATCACGCTGAACCGGCCCCACCGGGGCAACGCCTGGACCGGCCGCATGCATGCCGAATACCGCTACCTGCTGGGCGAGGCCGAAAGCGATCCCTCCGTCAGCCTGATCCTCGTCACCGGCAGCGGCGAGCGCTTCTGTGTCGGCGGCGACTCGCAGGCCCTCGATGGCCATTCCAAGTCAGGCGCCTATGACGCCGGCACGCCAGCCGACCTCGTCACCCCGGGCGACAAAGCCTTCGCGCCCTTTGCCGAAGACTTCGCCTATCATTTCGCCCTGTCCAAGCCCGTCATCGCCGCGATCAACGGTGCGGCGGCGGGCGCAGGCCTAGTGCTCGCCTGCTATGCTGATATCCGTTTCGCGGTGCCCGGCGCCAAGCTCACCACCGCGCACGGGCCCCTCAACCTGCCGGCCGAATACGGTCTGTCATGGCTGTTGCCGCGCCTGATCGGCGGGGCCCGCGCCATGGAACTGCTCCTGTCCAGCCGCAAGTTCCTGACAGACGAGGCCCATGCCATCGGCCTCGTCCATCGCCTCGTCGCGCCGGAACAGTTGCTTGCCGAGACGCGGGCCTATGCGCTGGACCTGATCGCACGGGTCTCCCCCGAAGCGCTGCGCCAGACCAAACGCCAGACCTATCTCGACTTCCACCGCGACGTCGGCGCCTCGGTCCGCGATGCGAATGTCCTGATGAACGAAATGGTCAAACAGCCCGACTACAAGGAAGCCATCTCCGCCTTCCTCGGCAAGCGACTGGCTGAATGGTCCGGGCAATGAGCAACTGGATCAGGGCCTCAGGCGCCCTGCGTTTCTGTCGAAACGATCAGCCGGTCAACCAGTGCGCAGAAGGCCGGGTTGGGCGCGAAATAAGTGATCCGCACCTCCGCCCACCAGGCGCGCGCCCGTGGCGAGGCCATGTACTGCCGGATCGTGGATTTTGTCCTTGGGGTTGTGATGCTCTCCACGTATCCCCGCGTTGTCATCATTGTCGCCATTTCGAGCGTGACGAGCAGGCTGTTCATGGACAGCGAAAAGCGCAGCATTTCGGCGTCACTCAATGGTGCATTCGTGTACAGGGCGCGATGCATGAAATCGGCCGCTTCCGGCGAACTGAAAAGCGCCTGCTGCAGGTAGGTCGCTTCGGTGGCCATCGATCGCGTGATTTCCGCCCGCGCCAGCGTGTCGGCGCGCCGCATCTGCACGATCAGCGCCACCAGCGTGCCAAGGATCGCAATGACCGCGATCGTCTGGCCGATATAATAGATGCTTTCGAGCGTCACGCCATTCTCCCCTGATCAAGGCACCAGCTGTACGCGCAATGAGGGCGCAGGGCCAATGGCCATTTCGGGGATGGAGGTGCTTGCCGAGGCGCGGGACACCACGCTGCCGGATGGCGCAAAGGAGACATTCGATGCGCGCGAGTCCAACGACGGGTTTTGCCCGAAATTGCCGGTCGAAGCCAAACGGGCGAACGGCGGGTTTGCAGAAATGCGTACATTGGCAGCGTCAGAATGTCTTCGTTCCCAGCGAGCCATCTCACCTTTTTTTGCTGCTCGACAGCAGAAACGGCCTCCTCAAGCCCGGGTTTCCTGACAATGCCCCTATACCGACTTTGCGACGGCAGATGATATGGGAAGCGGCGAATTGTCGGGCTTAAGGAAGCGGATTGAAGCCGCAAAGGCGATCGTTTCACAGATTAAAGTCGTCAGAGTGACGGTGGCCCGCCAGCCTATTACTTTCTGCATTTTTTTGAAGGGGAAGACGTTACGACGATGGTCGCGCAGAAAAGTTCTTTGACGCCGGAATTCTGGAACAAGGTTCCATTTCTTGTAGAAGTATCGCTCCGCGTTCATACAGCGTGCGGAATTCCAGCGCAGGCAAAAATAGGGAATTTCCCGCCAAGTGAATTTCTTGGCAACAGCATAGACGACTACGGAGGCTGGCTCAAACCATATTGACCATCCCTGCTCGCGGGCTTTGAAGGCCAAGTCGATCTCATCAGTGAAGCCTACCAGATTGGGATCGAGCGGACCAATCTGCTCCAGCAGTTCGCGTCGGGCAAGCACGACATGAAATTCGGTGGCATCGGTTTCCTTGCGGACAAGCTCGCTTTTGCACTCCAGATATTGTTCATGTTCAAAGCAGTGGTGGCGGTACATATCCCGGCCATGACCTGTGTCGGTCAGCTGGACAATGCTGCCTGCATGATGAACCTTTAGATCGGGAATTAGGGCTTCCGGTCCGACAAGAATTGTTGGTGCGACCAAGCCAGCGCCGGTTTCTTCAGCACATTTTATCAAGGTGGATAACCAGCCCGGAGCGAAGGCGACATCGTTGTCAATAAAGACAACATACTTAGTATCCACCATGGGAAGGGCGGTGTTGCGGGCGTCGTTCGGAGTGATGTAACCGGGACGGCGGATGTAGACGTGATCCCGCTTCTCCACTTCATCCTTCAGTTCGTCAGCGATCGCTTTCGGCGAGCCTCCATCGACATAAATCATGCGGAAAGGCAGGTCAGCTGTATCAAAGCAGGCCTGCAGCGACATGGTAGCTTGCTCGAACCGTTCGCGCGGAGCTACAATGATGGTGACATCGGTTCGTTCAACATCAAAGAAGTCGGGGGTCATTCTGCCTGCATCCTCTAGTAACTGAACTGCCCTCCGAGCTGTTCAGCGAAATTCGTGCCCCGTCAACCTTGTCTGGTGCGGCATTGTTCATGCTCGAAGAGACGATCAAACTTCCACAGGAAAGACCAATCGTTGACCCAGTCGGCAACAATAATCTTACCAACCGTCTCGGTGATCTTGCCGACATTCAATCGATCCGGCTTGATCACGTCCAGTCTTGAGTCTGTACTCAGCCAATCCTATCCAATTGCAGAAATCGTGGTCGTGGATGATGGATCCAGCGATGATACCGAAGCGGTCGTCGCCAAATTCGGCAACAGAGTTCGCTATATTCGCCGGGAGAACGGCGGCAAGAATGCCGCGATCAATACAGGTCTTCGCCAAGTACATGGTGATCTTGTCTGGATCATGGACGATGATGATCTTGCCCCAGTAGATGCACTGGAAAAGCTGGTTTCTCCCTTCGCTGCGGATCCGTCAACGGCGATTAGCTACGGGGCGCTGCAGAAGTTCCGGGAAGACCTGGAGACTGGCGCGATGCGTTTTGAGCAGACGCATCGCTATCCTTCCGAGGATGAACGGTCATTTTTTATTCACGTCATGGAAGACTGTTTCATTACGGGCCAGCCCTGCGTGCTGGTGCGCCGCTCGTGCTATGACGCCATCTTCCCTCTGCCGGAAGATAGAGTCATCTCCGAGGACTATGCCGTGCTGCTCCTTTTGGCACGCAGGTGGCCCGCGACGCGCGTCGAGGGGGTAACTCTTTTTCAGCGCCAGCATGATGGTCCACGCGGACCTGCAAATATCCGCTATGCTGCCGATACTCGCAATGCGCGCTGGAGCGCTGCCGATACCGAATTGCTGCGCGAACTCCTGCCTGATGTCACCATGGGCGAACTCGTTAGCAGACCGGCATCCTCGGAGCCGGGAGACGCTCTGGAGCGACGGCAAGCATATTTTCAAAAAGCGACAGTTGCAGCGCGCAAGAAGCTCTGGCCGGAAGCGCTCCTTGCTTTGCTGGATGGCGCGCGCCAGGCCCCCGACGCCCCGCTCTGTGCAATGGATCAGCTCATTCTCAGCCGCATGCTGGGCTGCCGCTATGGACTTGATGAGCTGATTGCAGCGCCGGGAATTCTGAATGAGCTAAGCTCGGCTTTGGCTGGGCTAGGTGCGCGACGCGAGGCTATCGCGTGCATCGCTGAACCGCTGCCCTATCTTATCCGAAACCAGCTAGCGGAAAGGGATCTTCGCCGGGCGTGGTACTTGTTGCAATTCTACTGGCGCCTAACAGGCTGGCGCCAAGGCTCTTGGTTGTTGATAAATAAAGCCTGGCAAAAAATATTCGCGTGATGTCCGATGAATGCGACCTGG
>NZ_JBDNGN010000090.1:0-9773 GCF_041689225.1 Hyphomonas sp.
GCAATGTTGAGGTTCTGGACCGCTGCGCCTGACGCGCCCTTGCCGAGATTGTCGAGGCGGGCAACGAGGCGGGCCTGGTCATCCGAGCCGAAGACGTAGAGTTCAAGCCGGTTGGTGTCATTGCAGGCTTCGGGCTCAAGCCCTGTCAACCTGTCGCTCTCGGTCAGTGGCACGACCCGCACGAAGCGTTCGCCTTTGTAGGCATGCGCCAGGGCCTCGTGCAGGGCCGCCCGCTTGGGCTTGCCTGGCAGGGCCCAAAGCGCCAACGGCACCTCCACGATCATGCCCTGTGCGAACCGGCCGACGGCCGGCGCGAACACAGGCAGGTTGGCGAGCCGGCTATAACGCATCATTTCCGGAGGATGCTTGTGCTTCTGCGAGAGGCCATAGATGCGATAATTGTCGCGCGTGGGATTTGGCGCATCGCCATTCTCGAATTCCGCGATCATCGCATTGCCGCCGCCCGTATAGCCGGACACGGCATTCACGGTCAGCGGATGCGATACTGGCAGCAGGCCACGCGCCACGAGTGGGCGCACCAGCGCGATCACGCCAGTGGGATAGCAGCCTGGATTGGAGATGCGCGTCGATGCCCGGATCGCCGCACGCTGGCCCTTGTCCATCTCCGGGAAGCCATAGGTCCAGCCCGCAGCCGTACGATGCGCGGTGGAGGCGTCGATGATGATCGTGTTCTTGTTGGTGACAAGCGACACGCCAAGGCGGGCGGCATCATCCGGAAGGCAAAGGATCACGGCGTCAGCCATATTCATGAGACGGGCGCGCTCATCGACGTCCTTGCGCATGGCAGGATCAATCGAGATCACATCAAGATCGCTACGCTGGCGCAACCGGTCGGCAATCTGCAGGCCGGTCGTGCCGGCTTCGCCATCTATGAAAACCTTTGGCAACATGGTCGCCTCCCAAGACAGGACAATAAAAAACGGGCGCTTCGTCTCCGAAGCGCCCGCCGGGTATCTGAAAACCGAAATGCGGTTTTAGCGCTTGGAGAACTGGAAGCTACGACGGGCCTTGGCCTTGCCGTACTTCTTGCGCTCAACAACGCGCGGGTCGCGGGTCATGAAGCCGAATGGCTTCAGCACGGCGCGCAGGCTTGGCTCGTAGTTGACGAGTGCGCGCGAGATACCGTGACGAACAGCACCGGCCTGACCCATCAGGCCGGAGCCCTTGACGGTGGCGATGACGTCAAACTCGGTATCACGACCGGTCTCGATCAGAGGCTGGGCAATAACCATGCGCAGGACAGGACGCGCGAAATACGTTTCCTGGTCGCGGCCATTGATCGTGATCTTGCCGGTACCCGGCTTGATCCAGACGCGTGCAGTGGCTTCCTTGCGGCGACCGGTGCCATAGGCGCGGCCCTGAGCGTCGATTTTTGGCTCGATCTTGATAGCTGGCGCTTCCGCAGCCGGCGCGCCGGACATGGCGCCAAGTTCCTCGAGGGAGTTTGCTGTATCGGTCATATGTATCAGGCCGCCTTGATGTTCTTGCGATTCATCGACTTGAAGTCGACGGTTTCAGGCTGTTGTGCCGTGTGCGGGTGTTCGGAACCGGCATAGACGCGCAGCTTTCCGAACTGGGTGCGGGCGAGCGTGCTTTCCTTCGGCATCATGCGCTTTATGGCCATCTGGATGGCGCGCTCAGGATACTTGCCGTTCAGGATTTTCTCAGGCGTCGTCGACTTGATACCGCCCGGATAACCGGTGTGACGGTAGTAAATCTTGTCCGTCAGCTTCTTGCCTGTAAATTTGGCTTTCTCCGCGTTGATAATGACGACATGATCGCCTGTATCGATGTGCGGCGTGAAGTCGACGCGGTGTTTGCCGCGAAGGCGTTTTGCGACATAAGAAGCAAGGCGTCCGATGACGACGTCAGTCGCGTCAATCACGACCCACTTGTGCTCCACATCTGCTGGTGCGTTATAGGTTTTCATCGCTCTAATCAGAGCCTCTCGCTTTCGGAGTTCATGGAATGCAATTCAAGCGCTGGCGTTTAAGCGCCGCTTCCCCCCTTGTCAACGCTGGGCTTGGCCTTGCCCTGCTTTTTACGGCATCGGCCTGTTCAAAACAAGACAAGGCAGCCCAAACCGAGGCTGAAACCCCCGTGATCGCTGCAGGGACCGTGCTTCCCGCCGTCTGGTCGACCCGCCCGTTGGAAGGCGAAGTCGCGTCGATCGCGCTCTCTGGCGGCCTGCGCGGCATTCTGGCCGTGGCCTACGAAAATGGCGGCCTGCAATTCTACGACATGGAAGCCGAGAAATTGGGCGAAAAATCCAATTTTCGCCTGAAATCACTGGCGGGCGGCCAGTCATCCATCATTGAAGACCGATCGATCACTGTCTTCCCGGGAATCACCCGTGAGGGCGAGCTGAAAGGCTATATCTATGGTGAGGGCCTGCTGGCGCCTGCCCAGATTGACCTTCCCATCAGCGCCGAACGTGTCATCGCCGGCGTATGTTCGGGTCCGGCGACAGGAACGAATCTGATGCGACTCGCCTTCTGGACCGAAACGAACAATCGCGTGCTACAGAACGGCATCATTCGGGCAACCGATGGAGACCTGAAATGGACGGCGGGTGAGTCGACCTTTACCGACTTCCCGGTCAAATCCTGCGCCTTCACCAGCGATACGCTCGTGGCCTCGCCGCGCGCATCGATGGCGGCCTCGCTGGTGCGCGGCCCGCTTGATGCCCTGGTATCTCTGGAAAACGGCAAGCTCGGCATCTCGACCGACATGGGTATGACCAATGCCGAGATCGACGTGAAGGACGGGATCACCGTGATTGCACCAGACACGCCAGTCGCCATGGCCGCCATGGGTACAATGATGTCGGGCGGCTATCCGGGCGGACTGATCGTGATTGCGGGTGAGACTGCACCCGGCGAGCATCATGCGGTATTCGTAGATGCGAGCGCGCTGACACTGTCGACCAACTGACCGGAACCGCGTGCGCGCCAGACCAGCCGCACCGCCGCGAGGGTAACGATCACGCCGAGGGCCTGGTGCAACAGCGCCAGGTTCATCGGAGTGGCGTTCATCAGTGTCACGATGCCCCAGACGGCTTGCAGGCTGACAAGCACGGCAAGACCCGTGAAGCCGCCCCTGAGGGATGTCTTCCGGAATATCCACGCCGAGGCGAGCGCCAGCACCCAGATCAGATAGGCCAGGATGCGGTGGTTGAACTGGGTGGTGGCGCGGCCCTCGAACAGGCTGCGCAGGCCGAGGCCCTCGCCGAGATACGATGTCGGCACGAACTCGCCGGCCATCAGGGGCCAATCATTGTAGGTACGTCCGGCATCGAGCCCGGCGACGAGCGCGCCCGTTGCCATCTGCAGGACAATCAGCCCGAGCAGCGCCCACGCGACGAGTCGCACTGGCCGGGATAAGGGCTCGCGCGCCTTGCCACCCATATCGAGCCACAGCCAGGCGGTATAGCCGATGATCAGCAGTGCCAGCATGAAATGCGTAGCGAGCCGGTAGGGAGCCACATCGACGCGGGTCGTTTCGCCAATGCCACTGGAGACCATCCACCAGCCGATCGCGCCCTGCAGGCCGCCCAACAGTATGAGAATCACGAACCGTGTGGCGAGGGCGCGGCTGAGCCAGCCCCGGATCGCAAAGATGGCAAAGCCGAACATGGCGACAACACCGATCAGGCGCCCGAAGAACCGGTGTCCCCATTCCCACCAGAAAATCTGCTGGAAGTCGCCAAGCGACATGCCGGAATTCTGTAACCGGTATTCGGCAGTCTGCTGGTATTTCTCGAACAGGCTGGCCCAGGCGGCGCCCGAAAGCGGCGGTAAAGCGCCCTTGATCGGGTCCCACTCGGTAATCGAAAGGCCGCTGTCTGTGAGGCGCGTGGCACCGCCAATCAAGATCATCGCATAGACAAGCACGCCGACGACCACGAGCCAGTTGCGCATCCAGCGTGTGGCACTAAGGGATTTGCCTATTGGGAACATGACGCTTAGATGGACGATCCATGCGGCGCGGCAAGAGGCAACCATGTCGCAGCGTCCATCACCCGAGCTAAGGAAAGCCCCGAACTGCCATGCGCAAACCCGTCGCCAGCCTTATCCTCCTCGCCTTCATCGCGCTGTGGATTTTTCTCGTCGGGACATTTTCCGGCATGATCGGCAGCTGGCCCCGCTGGCTGCAGCTGGTCTTCTACATCATTGCCGGATTTGGCTGGATCGTGCCGCTGAAGCCCCTGTTCGCTTGGATGAATAGCGGCCCACAGGAAGAGGCCGACGACTAGTCGTCGTGCCGACGTGATGCTTCCCGGAGGCGTGCCAGTATGACGGCGGGATCATCGGGCGTCTCCATATCTTCGGGTGACGGATATTCGTCGTCGTCCTCGTCTTCCGCCTCAACTCGCGAGTCGTCATCGACCTGAAGCTCCGGTTCGTCGTCAGCGTCCTCTTCCGTCATCCCGTCGAACAGATCTGTATCGCCCTGCGACTTGAGACGGCCCATGACGGTCTCGCCGCCGACGAGCGTTTGCCCCGGCCAGACCAGCAGGCCGACTTCCTTCGGGACGAATACATCACACCAGCCGCCAAGCCTGCGCGTACCGAAGGGACGACCGAGGCGGACGATGTCCCCCGCTTCCGTCGCGAGATCGATCCGCGGACCGAAACCGCCGGACGCAAGGCGGACGCCGACCTGCTGTCCACGGCTTTCGAAGGTAAGAAAAGCCCGAGCCAAGCCGTCATCGTCAGCTCGGGCGGCGAGCGGAACGGTATTCTCGCCAGCTTCGAAAATCAGCGATTCCACGCTGCCGGCGATGGGCGTGTAGACCTTGTTCGTGGCTGATGGCGACGAGGCGATGCGGATACGCGTTGTGCTGGATTCGGAAAGGCGCAGTTCGGACGGCGCGTCGGTGCGACCGACCGACACGACGACACCGTCGCATGGTGCCACGATACCGTTGGCCAGGTCCGGTGGCGTGCGGTGAGACCAACGTGCAGCCATCAACGCAATCACCACACCGGCGAAACCGATCCAGAACAGCGGAGACCATAGCGCGCCGAGCAACAGCGCAACGAGCAGGGCACCAAGGGCAGCGGCGACACCTTCCCAGTCCATGCCGACATTCATCCACGGCGTGCTCTTGCTATCAAGATCTTCAGGCATTCAAAAAGGCCCCTTCCCCGGGCAAACTCTAGTCGTCGACACGCGCCAGGTCGGCATTCTTCGCCTGACGCTCCCACATATCAGCATATTTGCCGCCTTTGGCCAGCAGGGTTGCATGGTTGCCACGTTCAATCACCCTACCCGCCTCGAGCACGAGTATCTCGTCGGCCGACTTCACCGTCGACAACCGGTGGGCGACCATCAGCGTTGTGCGCCCCTCTGCGGCCTCCTCCAGCGCGTCCTGCACGGCTTCCTCGGTGGCGCTGTCGAGCGCCGACGTCGCTTCGTCCAGCACAAGAATGGCCGGATCGGCCAAAACCACCCGGGCGATACCGACGCGTTGCTTTTCGCCGCCGGATAGTTTCAGGCCGCGCTCACCTACACGGGTGTTCCAGCCCTCTGGAAGACTTTCGATGAAATCGAGAAGCTGGGCGCGTCGCGCTGCGTCGCGTAGCTTATCCTCGGTGGCCTCCGGACGGGCATAGCCGATATTGTATCGGATCGTGTCATTGAAGAGGACCACGTCCTGCGGAACAAGGCCGAGCGCGTTACGCAGGGATTCCTGCGTCAGCGAGCGTACATCCTTGCCATCAACGAGAACCCGCCCCGCTTCGACGTCATAGAAACGGAACAGCAGCTTCAATAGCGTCGATTTGCCAGCCCCGGATGTGCCGACAAAGGCGATCTTGTGTCCCGGCTTCAGGTGGAAGCTGACATCGCTGACGCCGACAGCGCGCCCCTCATGCGAAAAGCCGACATGCTCGAACCTGACATCGCCGCCTGGCGAGACGAGTTCAACAGCATCTGGCGCATCGAACACGTCCGCCTTCATGGAAAGCAGGCCGAACAGCTTTTCGAGGTCCACAGCGCCCTGCTTGATCTCGCGCCAGGCCCAGCCAAGGATGTTCAGCGGCGCATAAAGCGACAGCAGCATCAGCATGACGGCGGTCAGGTCGCCAATCTGCATCCTGCCATCGATGACATTCGCGGTCGACAGGACGAGCACGGCGAGCAGACCGATATTCATGACCAGCGCCTGGACCGCGTTCAGGATGTACATGCTGCGAACGGTTTCGACGTAGCGGTCATTGTACGTGCCCATGGCCGTGTCGAAGCGGCCCGTTTCGCGGCGCTCGGCGGCAAAGGATTTCACCGTCTCGAAATTGGTGAGGATATCGACCGACATGGCACGGAAATGCGTGTCGGCCTCGTTCATGCGGCGTCGCTGGCGTACCCGCCATTCAGTGATGACCACCGTCGTAATGACGTAGATGATGATCGTCGCGATGGCGATCAGGGCGAGGCGGTAGTCATAGGCCACGCCGAGCGCGATGGACGCGAGGATCAACCGGATAAACGTCGGTCCGATATTGAACGCGAGAAAGCGGATCAGGTAATCGATGGCACCAGCACCACGCTCAATGACGCGGTTAAGCGCGCCCGTGCGGCGGGTCTGGTGGAAGTTCAGGGACAGCAACTGGGCATGGCCGAAGGCATCGACACTCGCGACACGCTGCGCATCCTGGCTGACCGGTGCGAACAGGAAGTCGCGCATCTGCGGCAGGCCGGCAGCGAGAAAGCGCACGCCGATACCGATGGAGAGCCAGAGCGCGGCCGATGCGAATGCAGGGGCGACACCGGCCTTGGGTGCCGCCTGGTTGATCGCATGACCGAGAACGAGCGGCGAAACGACTTCCAGCACAGAGGCCGCCAGCGTCAGGAGGACTGCAATCGCCATGACCGGGCGCCATCTGGCGAGTTCCGAACGGCCCAGAAGTTTGAGGATTCGCAGGATCGACACGCCAATGCCGCCATCGGCACTGTCGATCTTGTCGTGATTGGCCGGTGTCTCGGTCGTTTCAGGCGGTTTTGTCATCTCGGCCATATGGGGCGGAATCGCCCGAAGACAAAACGTGTTCTGACTGTCACGTAACGTCACAGACATTGGAACTGGCAAGATGGCGTCTCAATGGCTATCTGTCGGGGTCGTTCAAACAGCCGGGTTCAACCATGACAAAGCTAAAATCCATCTGCGTCTATTGCGGTGCCTCTGATGCCGTCAGCCCGGGCTATATCGCGCTGGCTCAGGAATTGGGCCGCGAACTGGCCAGGCAGGACATCCGCCTTGTTTACGGCGGCGGCGGTGTCGGCCTGATGGGCGCCTGCGCCCGCGCCGCGCATGAATCGGCCGGTAAAGTGCTGGGAATCATGCCGCGCTTCCTGCTCCAGAAGGAGTGCATCTTCGAGGATGTCGAGCACCGCATCGTGGAAGACATGCATACGCGGAAGCAGATGATGTTCGACGAATCGGACGCGTTCATCGTGCTGCCCGGTGGCATCGGCACGCTGGAGGAGGCGGTCGAGATTCTATCTTGGGCGCGGCTCGGCCTTCACGCCAAGCCAATGGCCTTCCTCGACGAGGACGGGTTCTGGGAACCTTTCTTCGACCTGATGGAAAAAATCATTGAAGGCGGCTTCACGCCGGAAAGTTTCCGGGCGCTTCTTGTGCATTCAGATTCACCGCAAACCGCAATCAGCGCGCTGAGCGACCGGACGATCGTGCTCGACGCCTAGCGAACTCCCTGGAAGCCGGTCACGTCCTCGGCTGGCTTCTTGTTAAGGTCCATGCCCAGTGACAACACGATGGACGAGGCGATGAAGATCGAGGAATAGGTACCGATAAAGATACCCCAGATCAGCGCGAAGCTCATGCCGCGCAGAACAGGGCCGCCGAGGAAGAAGATCGCGAACAGGGCCAGCAGCGTCGTGCCGGAGGTCAGCAGCGTGCGCGACAGGGTCATGTTCAGCGACTGGTCGATAACCTGCCGATCCGGCATCTTCTTGTATTTGCGGCGCTCTTCCCGAACACGGTCGAACACGACCACCGTATCGTTCATCGAATAACCGATAATGGTCAGCAGGGCCGCGATGGTTGTCAGGTTGAATTCAAGTTGCAGCAGGGAAAACACCCCGAGCGTGATGATGACGTCATGCGCCAGTGCAGCGACGGCGCCGACCGAGAACTGCCACTCGAACCGGAACCAGATATAGGCCAGCATCAGCGCAAGCGCGACTACAAGGGCCAGGATACCGGATCGGAACAGTTCGCCGGACACTTTCGGCCCGACGGAATCGTCGCGCAGGAAGTCTTCATCGGTGAGACCCAGTTTTTCCATGAGCGTTTCTTTGACAATGTCATTGGTCACCTGCTGCGCGCGCTCAGCTTGCGCTTCGGGCTTGAGCGTCGTGAATTCGTCACCCAGTTTCGACGGGTCGGCGGCACCGAATTTGACGACGATGATTGCGCGCGCATCCGTGCCGACGGCGCTGTTCACTTCCGCCGTAAAGGGCATCGCTGCACGAACGGTTTCAACGGTCACCGTTTCTGTCTGCTGGATCTCCATCACCGTGCCGCCGGCAAAGTCGACGCCGAGGTTAAGGCCGCGCATGGCGAGGAAGTAGATCGAAGCGGTAATCATGAGCAGGGACAGGAGCGCCCCGCCCATGCGCAGGCTCATGAACTTGATCTTCGTGCTTTCGGGCCAGTACCTGAGTAGCATAACGTCTCTCCTGCCAGCCTAGAGGGCGAATTTTTTGGGCTTGAAGCCCTTGAGGTAGATGACCGTAAACCAACGGGTCAGCACGAAGGCCGTGAAAACCGAGGTGATGATACCAATTGCCAGTGTCACGGCGAATCCCTTAACCGGACCGGAGCCCAGCAAGTACAGGATCGCGGCAGCGATGAAGGTCGTGATGTTGGCGTCGAGAATGGTCGACAGCGCGCGCTCGTAGCCCGCCTGCACAGCCGTCAGTGGCGACCGCCCGGCACGTTGCTCTTCCCGTATGCGTTCGAACACGAGCACATTGGCATCCACCGCCATACCGATGGTGAGGATGATACCGGCAATGCCCGGAAGGGTCAGCGTGGCCCCAAGCCCGGAAAGGGCGCCGACAATGAGAATGATGTTGGCCGCGAGCGACCCGACCGCGAAGATTCCCATCAGGCCGTAGGCCAGGATCATGAAGAAGGCGACCAGTGCCAGGCCGATCAATGACGCACGGACACCGGCGCGGATCGAATCCTGTCCAAGCGTGGCGCTGACGGTGCGCTGGTCAAGGAACTGCACCTTGGCCGGCATTTCGCCTGCCTCGATGATGGCTGCAAGATCCTGCGCTTCTTCCAGCTCGAACGTGCCGGTGATGCGCACGCTGCCGCCCGGGATCGGCTCGTTGATGCGCGGTGCCGACATGATCGTATCGTCGAGCACGATGGCGAAGAGCTTGCCGGAATTGTTGCGGGTCGTCTGGTAGAATTTGGACGCACCATTGCCGTTGAGGCGGAAATTGATCTGTGGCCGGTTGCCATCGTCATAGCCCTGGCTGGCCGTCGCGATATCGGCGCCGGTCACTTCAGGTATATTGCGCACCAGGAGCGGGCCGGTTTCAGGGCCAGTCAGCAGGCGGTAGCCCGGCTTGACGACGCCTTTCTCGGCAGCCGCGATCGCTGAAGGGCTGCTTTCGACCAGGTTGAACGTCATCTTGCCGTCTCGGCTGAGCAGGCTCTTCAGGCGCGTTGCATCGGGTTCGCCCGGCGCTTCGAGGATGATGCGGCTGTTGCC
>NZ_JBDNGN010000091.1:0-43661 GCF_041689225.1 Hyphomonas sp.
GCAGGGCGCCTGAGGCCCCGGCGTTCGCCGGGGATGCGGTGAGATCTGGCGCCATCAGGTAGAGCAGGCGCCGCGCCATGGCCACGAGACTGGCAATGCGCAGCCAGCCTTCGGGCGCGAGGTGGTCGATATCCTGTTGGTAGAGCGGGAACATGGGCCCCATCATGACACCGATTTGGCGGGGGCGCAGAGACGGACGCTTGTCCTACAGCCTGTCCTGCGCCCAGTCGCGCGTCAGGAAGCCATCGATCATGTCGCAGACGAGACCGAGCTCGACGAGGGCCGTCGCGAAACGCTCCGGGTCTGCAAGGGGTTTGAAGATGGAGCCAGCCTCGAACTGGTTGGGCGCCTCCAAGGCGATGGTCATGTGCCCTTCCTCGAATATGCCCCGCAGCTTTCCTCCGGAAAAGTGGCGCTCGAGCGCGATCAGGCGTTCCATCCGGTCGGGAGTCAGCAGGGCGCGGGCCTCGACCTGATCGGTTGAGTAGACGGTGAAGGCCCGGTCGAGTTCCGAGGAGACGAGGCTGACCTTCTGGAGTTCCTTCGCCGCCTTGCCGCGCTTCCACCAGCGCGAGCGGGCCATGAGCGTGCGGCCGTGGAAGACGCCTGGGTATTGGACATGGAAGAGGAGGCCCTGGAACACGGTGCCGCCAATGTCGCCGCTGGTCTCCAGCTTGGCTTCGACCAGCGAGAAGGCGGCCCCTGCCCGCTCGCCCTTGATCAGGTCTTCGAAATGGCGGGAATCGTGGCCCGGCAGGAGGCTGGCATCCTCGAGCACATCATAGGCGGGGGTCGGGCTTTCAGGGCCGGTGGCATTGGACGAGCCGAAGCTGGCACTGCCGAACGGCGTGGTGATGCGGGTTTGGCCGCCGCGCTTGCGCTTGCGCTTGCCCGTCTTGGCACCGGGTGTGCCATAGCGCGCCTGATGCGCCTTGGCGGCAGCGATGAGGCTGCGGTAATCGGTGACCCGCGACACGTCGGGCGCGAGCGTTTCGTAGGTGAAGCCGAAACACTGGCAGGCCGCGCCGAGGATGAGTTCCTTGGTGGCCGACTTCATGGCGTAGACGCGCAGCCAGTCCATGCCGGAGATCAGGATGATCGAAATCGGCGTTCCGAAGACCAGAACGATCGTCCATGCTCCGAACAGGAACGGCTTCATGACGCCGAAGACGAGCAGGAGCAGCCAGGGGATCAATGCGGCCACGGCTGTCTTGCGCCAGACCTTGCGGAAGGACTCGCGGCGCTCGGATTCGCGGGCGTGAAGGGCGGGCGCCAGCGTTTCGGCCCAGATGCGCGGGCCGTGGGCGAATTCCGGGCGTTTCCCGGCGATCGCCTCAAGGCCCGGCACATTCACGGGTTTCCCAGAAGCGTCATATTCGATTCGCGTCATGCCAAGTCCCCAACTTGCCTGATTTCATAGCATCGACGGTCGCTTGGTGAACAAAAAAAATTCACGGTCCGCCTGTTGACGGAGCCTCCTGTCACTCCTATTTCCGCTCCAACGTTAGCAGTCTGGGCAGGTGAGTGCCAAAGCCCTCCCCTCTCCCTCTGCCAGCGCTACCCATTCAACCCCAGAACCTACGTAGAAAAGCGAGAGGCTCAATCATGAAACTTCGTCCCCTCCACGACCGCGTCGTCGTGCGCCGCGTCAAGGAAGAAGAAAAGTCCAAGGGCGGGATCATCATTCCCGACAACGCCAAGGAAAAACCACAAGAAGGCGTTGTTGTCGCCGTCGGCGCAGGCCTGCTTGATGACGCCGGCAAGCGCATTCCGCTCGACGTGAAAGCGAAAGACCGCGTCCTGTTCGGCAAATGGTCCGGCACGGAAGTCACCGTCGATGGCGAAGAGCTGCTCATCATGAAAGAGAGCGACATCATGGGCGTCCTGGCGAGCTAGTCTCCCACCCTGTCGCAATTTCCTGAATTTTCAAACTATTCAAAGAGGTAACTCACTATGGCTGCCAAACACGTTGTTTTCGGCTCCGAAGCCCGCGAGAAGATGCTCAAGGGCGTCGACACGCTCGCTAACGCAGTGAAAGTCACGCTCGGCCCTAAAGGCCGTAACGTGGTGATCGAGAAGTCCTTCGGCGCACCGCGCTCCACGAAGGACGGCGTCACCGTTGCAAAAGAAATCGAACTTGAAGACAAGCTGGAGAACATGGGCGCACAAATGCTGCGCGAAGTGGCCTCCAAGGCAAACGACGTCGCCGGTGACGGCACGACGACTGCCACGGTTCTCGCACAGGCCATCATTCGCGAAGGCATGAAGCGCGTCGCAGCGGGCATGAACCCGATGGACCTGAAGCGCGGCATCGAGAAGGCTTCTGCTGAAGTCGTCAAGGACCTCGCCCACCACGCCAAGAAAGTAAAAACCAACGAAGAGATCGCCCAAGTCGGCACGATCTCGGCGAACGGTGACACTGAAGTCGGCGCGATGATCGCAGAAGCCATGGCGAAAGTCGGCAATGAAGGCGTCATCACGGTTGAAGAAGCCAAGTCGCTGGAAACCGAACTTGATGTCGTTGAAGGCATGCAGTTCGACCGCGGCTACCTGTCGCCTTACTTCATCACCAATGCTGACAAGATGAATGTCGAACTCGAAGACGTCCTCATCCTGCTTCACGAGTCGAAACTGTCGAGCCTGCAGCCAATGCTGCCGATCCTCGAATCGGTTGTCCAATCGCAGAAGCCTCTCCTGATCATCGCTGAAGACGTTGACGGCGAAGCCCTTGCAACGCTGGTCGTGAACAAGCTGCGCGGCGGCCTCAAGATCGCTGCTGTGAAGGCACCAGGCTTCGGTGACCGTCGCAAAGCCATGCTGCAGGACATCGCTGTCCTGACAGGCGCCCAGGTCATCTCCGAAGACCTCGGCATCAAGCTGGAAAACGTCGGCATGGAAATGCTCGGCAAAGCCAAGCGCGTGTCGATCACGAAAGACGACACGACCATCGTCGACGGTGGCGGCAAGAAGAAAGACATCGAAGCACGCGTCTCGCAGATCCGTGCCCAGATCGAAGATACGACGTCGGACTATGACCGTGAGAAACTGCAGGAACGCCTGGCAAAACTCGCTGGCGGTGTTGCCGTGATCAAGGTCGGCGGTGCGACCGAAGTCGAAGTGAAAGAGAAGAAAGACCGTGTCGACGACGCGCTGAACGCAACGCGCGCAGCTGTTGAAGAAGGCATTGTTCCTGGTGGCGGCGTGGCCCTGCTACGTGCGTCCAAGAACATCCAAGTTGTTGGCCTCAATGACGACGAAAAAGCCGGCATTGACATCGTCCGCAAGGCGCTGGAAGCTCCGCTTCGCCAAATCGTTGAAAACGCTGGCGTCGAAGGCTCGGTTGTTGTCAACAACATCCTGTCGAACAAGTCGCGCTCGTACGGCTTCAACGCCCAGACCGAAGAATATGGCGACCTGGTTGCCATGGGCGTTATCGACCCTGTGAAAGTGGTTCGCTCTGCCCTGCAGAACGCATCCTCGGTTGCAGCCCTGTTGATCACGACAGAAGCCGCAATTGCCGAATCTCCGAAGAAAGAGTCCGGCGGCGGCGGTGGCGGCATGCCTGACATGGGCGGCATGGGCTTCTAGTCCAGGCGCCAAGCCAAGCAAAACGAACAGGCGGCCCTCCGGAAACGGGGGGCCGTTTTTTCATCTGCGACACTGTCGCAATTGCGGGGGCGGACCGGACCGATTAAGGCAGGGCGATGCGCCGCGGGCTGCTCCCTCGTATCCTTCGCTTCCAGGCGATTGCCGGCGTCATGCTGGTGGCGTTGCTGGTGCGGGCTGCCGTGCCCACGGGCTGGATGGCCGCACCCTCGGCGGATGGCGGGTTCACGATTGCGCTGTGTTCCGGCCGGACCGTAACGCTCGACCTGCAATCGCGCCGCGTGGCAGGGTTAGATGGCGACGACCAGCCTGCCGACAGCGGACAGGATGGCGACCATTCCGATCCGTCTCACATGCCACCATGTGCCTTTGCCGTGGCGTCCATCCTCGACCAGGCCGGCCAGAGCGCCGCTTTCGTCGCCCCTGTTGTTCTGGACGCGGCTGACCGGTCGCTGCCGCAAACGCGGGCACCGCCTGCCGCGCGCACTATAACTGCTCCCCTGCCCGCTCGCGGGCCGCCGCTCTTCACCTGACATAGACCCAAACCCATTTTGTCAGACCCGGCGCACGTCACTGACGGCGCCAGAAGAGAACCAAAACCTGCCATGAATAACCTGAAAAACGGCTCTGCAATGAGCCTTGTCGTGCTGGGGGCAATGCTCGGTTATGCCCCGTTGGCTGTTGCGGATGACGCAATGCTCTATCAGGACACGATCATCGTGACCTCCAATGCCAGAACGCTGGAAGCCGAGGCGCTGGTCGCCAAGACAGCCGGCGGCGCGGACATCGTCTCGCACGACGACTATGCCGACCGGTTCCTTGTCTCCCTGCGCGATACGCTGGCCTTCTCGCCCGGCGTCTACACCCAGCCGCGCTATGGCCAGGAAGTGCGGATCTCGATCCGCGGATCGGGTCTGAGCCGCGGTTATCACATGCGCGGCCTGACGCTGTTGCAGGATGGCGCACCGATCAACCTGGCCGATGACAATGGCGACTTCCAGGAACTGGAACCGATCTTCTTCGACCACCTGGAAGTGTTTCGCGGGGCGAATGCGTTGCGTTTCGGGTCAGGCACGCTGGGTGGTGCGATCAATGGCGTAACGCCGACCGGGCGCACTGCGCCGGGCGTGTATGTGCGCGGCGATTTGGGCAGCAATGATACGGCGCGCCTCCTGGTATCGGGCGGCGTGGCGGGAGACCAGCTGGATGGCTGGGCGGCGCTGAGCACCGACACGTCCGACGGCGACCGCGACCATGCGGCCCGCGGCTCCGTGCGCTTTCACGGCAATCTCGGCTATGCGTTCAATGACAAGGTGACGACGCGGTTCTATGCCAGTGTCAACCAGATCAACCAGGAATTGCCCGGCGCGTTGACGCGGGCGCCCGCCCTGTCTGACCCGAAAACCGGCAACTTCTTTGGCGATCAGGGACGCGACGTGGATTCACTTCGCGTGCAGAACCAGACGATGATCGACCTTGGCAGCAGCCAGTTGAAAGTGGGTGTGTTCCTGAATGGCAAGTCACTGTTCCACCCGATCTTCCAGGTGATCGACCAGGAGACGCTGGACCGGGGCGGCTTTGCCCGCTGGGATTGGGCAGGTAACCGGTTCGAGGCAACGGTCGGGGCAGAAGCCCGTTTCGGCGAAGTCGACTACAAGCGCTACGTCAATAATAATGGTGCCAGCGGCGCGCTGACCTTCGACGCCGCGCAGGAAGCGTTTACGAGCAATGTCTATTCCGAACTTCGGTATCACGCGACCGACAAGTTGACCCTGATCGGTGGCGGCATCTATGCCAATGGCAAGCGCGAGCAATTTGAAAAGTACAACATGTTCGCCGGCGGCCCGACCGGCGTGAAAGGCGAAAAGGCATTCAATGCCTTCTCGCCGAAATTCGGCGCGCTGTACCAGGCGACGCCCGATATCCAGTTCTATGGCAATCTCAGCAAGTCGGCTGAATTCCCCGGTTTTGGCGAACTGGCGCAGCTGGCCGCTTTCGTGCCAGTGGAAAAGCAGACTGCCTGGACGCTGGAAGCCGGCACACGCGGCCGCGCCAGCATGGCCGAATGGGACATCACGATCTATCGTTCGCAACTGGACGGCGAGCTGCTGCAATACACCATTGGCCCGGACGTTCCGGCATCGACGTTCAATGCCGATGAAACCGTGCACCAGGGTATCGAGGCGGGACTGTCGCTGGCGTTGAACGACTGGCTGCACCTGCGGCAGGTCTATACATGGTCGGACTTTACCTTCAGCGGCGACGGCCAGTATGGCGACAACACACTGCCCGTTGTGCCCGAGCACGTTTACCGCGCCGAACTGCGGATCGGCACGGATAGCCTGCATGCATCTCCGAGCCTGGAATGGGTTATTGACGGTCCGTGTGCCGATTACAATAACACGACAAAGCTGGATGGCTACGTCCTGCTGGGCGCGACCGCGAGCTGGAGCATCACCGAAACCATGGACCTGTTCCTTGATGCGCGTAACCTGACCGATGAGAACGCCATCGGGGACGTCAGCGCTGTGATCACGGCCGACCCGGCATCTGCGATCTATTATCCGGTCGAGCGGCGCGCCCTGTTCGGCGGCATAAGAGCGAGGTTCTAGGCGGATGGCGAGCGCGACCCGATCAGGCCTTCAGCACCGCATCTGGCGCTGGCACTTCTTCGCAGGCCTTATGGTGATCCCGTTTGTCGTCATCCTGGCGGTGACAGGATCGATTTACCTGTTCAAGCCACAGGTGGAGGCGGCGATTGAAAGCCGGATCAATGCGACAGCGGAGGCGCGAAGCGTCGATGGTGCTGCGGTTCCGGCTGATGACCTGGTGGCGGTCGCGCTTGCCGCCCATCCCGGATGGGCCCTGAAGACATACGTTCTGCCGAAGGCACCTGATGACCGGACCGCCGAGGTGGAACTGGTGGGCGATGGCGGGGCCCGGACCCTGTGGCTCGATACGCAGAGCGGCGCGGTGCTGCACGACATACCGTCCGGCAGGCGCATCATGAATTTTGTTTCCCGCATTCATGGCACGCTGCTGGGCGGCGACCGGGGCTCGCTGGTGGTGGAGATCATGGCGTCCTGGACGATCATCCTGGTGGTGACCGGCCTTTACCTGTGGTGGCCGCGGGGCGAGGCGTGGTGGCGGGCCTTCGTGCCGGACTTTGCCGCACCGTCCGGCAAGCGCGGCGCGTGGAAGAAAGTGCACGGCGCGGTTGGCGCATGGATCGGCCTTCTGGTGCTGGTGATGCTGTTGTCCGGCCTGCCCTGGACGCAGGTATGGGGCGCAGGCTTCACGCGGGCTAAGGACATGGCCGGGTTGAAGTCAACCGGACAGGAATGGTTCGTGACGCTGCAATCCGGTGATAAGCATGCCGGGCACAACATGGGTGGCAATGACCTTTGGTCGACGGGCAGCGCGGACGCCGAGAACGCGCGCATCGCGGCAGCCGGAACAGTCATGTCCGGTATCACGCTGCAGGACGTGGTGGACAAGGTGGTGCCGGAAGAGTTGACGCCGCCAGTGCAGGTGCAGCCGCCACGGGGCAAGAATGGTGTCTGGACGGTTCGGGCCATGCCGCAATATCGACCGGCGCAGGAGACGGTGCATTTCGACAAATGGAGCGGCGCGGAAATAATGCGGATCCGCTTCACCGATCACAATGTGGCTGATCGGGTGGCCGCGATTGGCGTGGCCTTCCATGAGGGGGCGCTGTTCGGCTGGATGAACCAGGTGCTGGGCGTCATTGCTGCACTGGGCGTGATGGCGCTGAGCGTTACGGGCGGAGTGATGTGGTGGCGCCGGCGACCGAAGGGTCGCATCGGCGTGCCACCGATGCCGACGGATCGGACACTGGCAGCTGGCGTAATCGGCCTGGTGATCGCGCTGGGCCTGTTCCTGCCCATGGCGGGCCTCACGCTTCTGGTCGCGATTGGGCTCGACAAGACATGGAGTGCATACACGGCGATGCGCTGATCCCATTTCGGTTTCGGCACGCGCCCTGTCGATCCTGGACTTGAAGCGAGACAATCGGGAGGATTCATACCATAGTTACCCCAACATCTGTTTCGTGGGGGGACAAGCGTGGGACAATTTCAATTCATAGCGCGTAGCGTCCCGGCACCTGGGGCGATGGCAGCGTGAAGTTGCCAAAGTTCCTGACGCGGTTGCGGTCGCCCGGCGCGCCGGGTGAAGCAGCGCCTGAACCGGAGGTCGTCGCGACGCCGGTTGACGCCATTCCCTCCCGGACCCGCACCGAACGGCTGAATACATGGCTGACTCTTGGCGCGAATATCGGTGTGCTGCTAGGGCTCGTCATCCTGATCGTGGAAGTACGCCAGAACGCGGCACTGTCGCGTGCGGCGATGGAACAGCAGAAGAATGATGTCCTCGCCGAAATCGAATTCAATATCGCCAAGCCGGAAATTTCGGAGGTCTGGGTCAAGTCCATCCGCCATCCGGAAGACCTGACCGAACCGGAGATGCGGACAATGGACGCCATCCTGGTCGCGCTGATGCTGCAATGGGACCATCGCTTCCAGATGGAGGCGGCTGGACTGGCCAGCCGGGCAGATGCCCGTCAGCACGTGCTCAACTCGGCCCGCTACTATTTCGGCAGCCGCTTTGCCAAGCACTGGTGGTCGCTTCAGGCCCCCGGCTGGGAAGGCACGCCTATGATGGAAGTGGCCGGCCCGATTGTCGAAGCGACCGACGAGAACTTCCTCGCCGACTATCTCGACAGTTTGAGACTGCCCGTGCCGGGAACAGCGGCCGCTGAGCCGGAGACGCCACAATGATCCTGCGCCGTCTGACCAAGCATGTGAAAGACCAGAACTGGTTCGCGGTGGGGCTCGATTTTGTTATTGTTGTGGTCGGCGTGTTTGTCGCCATGCAGGTTGCCAACTGGAATTCGGCGCGTATTGAGCGCGAACTGGAGCGGGCCTATCTCCTGCGCCTGCATGAGGAAGTCTCCGTCACGATTGGCGAGCAGGAGAGCGAGCGCGCTGACGTATTGGCCAGAGCAAAGAGACTGGAAAAGGTTTCAGGCTATTTCGC
Organism: Hyphomonas sp.; assembly: GCF_041689225.1. Classification (GTDB taxonomy): domain Bacteria; phylum Pseudomonadota; class Alphaproteobacteria; order Caulobacterales; family Hyphomonadaceae; genus Hyphomonas. Next base: position 8,665 of record NZ_JBDNGN010000091.1, read on the forward strand.
AGCCTTTGGCACGCCGCAGGCCATTGCCCCGGAGCCCGCTGGAGATCACTGCGCGGCCGTTATTACCTCGCATATATTTGATGCAGACATCTCGCTTCCTCCGACGGTCAGTGAGCTGATATCGACAGGTCGCATCCTGCTCGTCTCCAATGAGGCGCTCCGGATGCAGATTGTCCGGTTTTCCCAGGCCATGGGGGAGTATGGACAGCTGCGCCATGACATCCAGATCGACCGGCTGGTCCTCTCCCGGAAGTATCCCGAGTTCATCCGGCTGTCCCCGGCGGCGCGAAAGGAAAGCATCTGCGACTTTCCTGCGATGGCCCAGAATCCGGCTTTTGTGAATGACTTTCTGGACAATACGCCCCGCTTCTATGCCTACGCCGCAGTCGTCATTCAGGGCCGCTATGACTTTCAGCAGCAGGTGAAAGCGGCGCTTGAAGCAGAACTGGGTTCAACAACAGGGGATGCGCCCAAATGATCCTCCGCAGCTTGACCGAGCATGTGAAAGACCAGAACTGGTTCGCCGTGGGACTGGATTTCAGCATCGTAGTGATCGGTGTCTTGCTGGCGATGCAGATCAGCAACTGGAACGCAGCGAAGGGCGACCGTGAGCGCGGGGCCGACTATTCGGCGCAACTGACGGCTGTTCTTCTTGCCGAGATGGCGACTGTCGATGCAATCACTGACTATTACGCGACCACATTCTCGGCGGGCAACACCGCCTATGAGGGCTTGTCTGCGCGGTCCGACATCCCTCACGAAACCATCCTGATAAACGCCTACCGGGCAAGCCAGTATATCTTTTACGAGCGGCGACGGTCGACCTACGACGAAATCATCAATTCCGGCGCACTCAACCTGATCGCCGACCGGGAGCTGCGTGAGACCGCCACGCTTGTTTTTGCGACGGAGCTGTTCGACACAGTGATGGCCGAAGGTCAGTCGCGCTACCGCGAGCTGTTTCGCATGATCGTCGAACCGGACCTGCAGTTTCAGCTGGGCGAGCAGTGTGGAGACCGGATCGTCGCGAGCGCCTATGTTCCTGGCGGGGCCAACTCTCTCGACTATCTTTGCGAATTGAATGCCGATCCTGAATCAATCACCGCTGCCGTTATGGCGCTTCGCGCAGATGAGGATCTAATCCGCGCCCTGCGCCTGCGCAACGTCCAGCTAGGCGGGCGGCTCTCTGACCTGGATGGGACGAAAGATGCCCTCGGCCTGACATCTCTCTTCGATGGGGAGGCCGCCCGATGATCCTCCGCCGTCTGACCACCGCGTTTCGCAAGCAGGACTGGTTCACCGTTGGCGTGGAAACGCTGATCGTGGTGTTCGGTGTGTTCATCGGTTTGCAGGTGAATAACTGGAATGCAGGGCGGGTCTCGCGTAATGATGCAGCTGACCTGTCGTCGCGGCTGCGCATTGAAGCAGAGGAAACGCGCGCCGAGATCGCCGCCTATCTTGCGCTGAACGAATTGATCCTGACCGAGGCGAAGCGTCTCGCTGTCCGGCTGGGCGACAGCGAAACCTGTCTTGTCATGAATGATGAGACGAAGGCGCTGATCCTGGGCATCGGAGATTTTCCGCCGCCCCGATTTTCGCTGTCATCGGCAAATGAGGCGCTCGAGACGGGCCGGCTTTCGCTGATCGGGTCGCCTGAGATCCGCGCCAGTGTCCGCGAAATGGCAGACCAGATGGCGTTCATGGACAACCAGTGGCAGCGGTATGTCCGCGTCAAGCAGGAGACCGAGAAAGCCGCTTACACAGCGGCGGGCTTCCGCCTGATGACCGAGGATGAGCTGGAGCTCCGCCCCGGAGGGGACATCGTGGCAGGTCTAGATCAGTACCAGATAACCACACCGGAGCGTGTTTGCGGCAACACCGAAGTCATCGCGCTGGTCAGCAATGCAGCGGTCACCCAGCACCTCTACTTGATCTACGTTACCCAGGTCGCCGACAGGCTCGACGCCTATACAGCCGCTCTTTCCGGCACGAAGGCGCGACCATGATCCTCCGCCGTCTGACCACCGCCTTCCGCAAGCAGGACTGGTTCACCGTTGGCGTGGAAACGCTGATTGTGGTGTTCGGTGTGTTCATCGGTTTGCAGGTGAATAACTGGAATGCAGCGCGCCAGGACCGCGCCCGCGCCGCAGTCTATACCGAAAGGCTGAAGGCGGAACTGCACGCTGAACTTGAATACGCAACCGCCCTCCTCGAATACAATTCAATTGCGTCCAGAGCGGGCGATGTGGCCTATCTGGGGCTGTCAGGACAGTCGATCATGGATGATGAAACCATCCTGATCAACGCTTACCGCGCGAGCCAGTACAACTGGTATGAACGCCGCCGGGCGGCCTTTGACGAGATCGTGGCATCGGGTTCGCTGGCGCTGATTTCCGATGTCGGCCTGCGCGAAACCGCGATCGGCATTTACAACACACCGATTTTTTCCATCATCCTTTCAGAGGGGCAGTCATCGCGCTACCGTGACCTCTTCCGCATGACGATTGAACCGTCATTGCACTATGATCTCAACAAGAATTGCGGCGACAAGGAGTATGACAGCAATAGCTCAGCTGTCGGGCTGCTGACAATAGATTATCCCTGCACACTCACCGTCAGCCCGGAAGAGATGGCAGACGGCGTGCTGGCACTTCGGAGTGACCCCGAGATCGCAAGAGCCCTGAAGCTGCGCAACGCTCAAATGTCGGGAAGGACGTTTGATCTTGAATCGGTGATCAGGACATTGGGGCTGAAGAAGCTGTTCGAAGCGGAAATCACGCCATGATCCTACGGCGCATCACTGATGCCTTTCGCAAGCAGGACTGGTTCACGTTCGCGGTGGAAACGCTGATCGTTGTGTTCGGTGTGTTTATCGGCCTGCGGGTCAATAACTGGAATGCGGCGCGAATTGAGCAGGCGCAGGAGCAGGAATACCTCATCCGGCTGAAGGACGATTTCGCCTAGAGCGTCGCGGGCCAAACCCGGGATATCAGGTTCCTTAACCAGCAGCTGTCCGATCAGGCCGTTATCCTGAAATCGCTGAAGGGCTGCGCCGTCGCGCCTGAGGATTCAGAGGCGTTCCAGCGCGGCGCGGACACGCTCGGCTACATCAATCCGCCCCGCTTTTTTAGGCGGACTGTCGATGAGATGGCTGCGGCGGGGACGATCGACATCATTCGCAATGATGAGATCAAGGAAGAGCTGGCCGGTATCGTCGCTCTGGTGGAGTGGCGCTCCGCCGGCTTTGACCAGACCTCGCGCTTGACGGAACACTATCGCTTCATCATCGAAGAGCAGGTGCAGTATAATCTGACCCGAACATATGCCGACCCATTCCTTGGCGATTTCGTCGGCGTGGATTTTGACATCGAGACACTCTGCCAAAATCCCCTCACGGCCTCAGCCGTATCGGCGATCAGCTATACGACACGGGAACGCCAGCGCGCGTATCGCCCCATACTGGACCGGTTTGAAGCCTTCCTGCCCATGCTGGACGAGAGCCTCAGCAAGCGTTGAGATGAAGGTGTTGCGGGCTTTTAAGAGCCCATACCCCTTTATGTTGCTTTCGATCCCAAGCATGCTACCCGTTACAGGCGAAGCAGGTGGGGACCATCTTGAACCAATTCTTTCGGGAACTGCGCCGCCGGAATGTATTGCGGGTGGCGGGCGTCTACGCCGTTGTCGGCTGGCTGCTGATCCAGATTGGCGTGGCCATCTTACCGACGTTCGAGGCACCAGCCTGGGTCCTGAAAGTGTTCATTGCGCTGATCCTGACCGGCCTGCCGATCGCGATCATCTTCGCTTGGGCCTTCGAGATGACGCCCGAGGGCATCAAGCCAACCATGGCGGTGGCCGACGGCGAAAGCATCACCCAGCGGACGGGCCGAAGACTTGATTATGTCATCATCGCCGGCCTGGCGCTGGTTGCCGTGATGATCATCGGAGACCGGCTGGTGCCGCAAGCCGGCCAGGCCGCCAGTGCGGTTGCAGCCCGCGCCGTCGGCACCGGGGCCTCCGTCGCTGTCCTGCCCTTCATCGACCTCTCCCCGGACGGGGATCAGGAATACTTTTCCGATGGCATTTCCGAAGAAATCCTGAACGTCCTCGTCCGTATCCCGAAGCTGAAAGTGGCCGGGCGCACGTCCAGCTTTTCTTTCAAAGGCAAGAATGACGACCTCCGCGAGATCGGCGGCCAGCTCGGCGTCGATCACGTACTGGAAGGCAGCGTGCGCAAGTCAGGCAGCAAGCTGCGCATCACAGCGCAGCTGATCCGGTCGGACGACGGTTTCCATATGTGGTCGCAGACCTATGACCGTGAACTGACGGACGTGTTCGACATCCAGGATGATATTGCAAAGTCTGTCGCCAATGAACTTGCCCTGTCGCTGGGCCTCAAATCAGGCGAGTCACTGATTGTTGACCGGACGAACGACATTGAAGCCTACGAGAAATACCTGAAGGCACGCCAGCTCTACATTGCGCGTGGCCAGGACAATCTCGATGCCGCCTTGTTGCTGTTGCACGAGGTCACGGCGCGCGATCCGGGCTTTGCGCCTGCCTGGGCGCTGATCGGTAATACCTATGTCGTCTACGAAGCCTACCAGCCGGGCTATCCGCCAGATGGCGATTGGCAGCAGTGGCGCGCGATCGGACTTGCGGCCTCGGAACGGGCGATTGCCCTCGATCCAAGCAATGCCGAAGCCCATATAAGCCGCGCATCGCTGATGCTCTATTCAGGCGACCTCATCCCTGGCGCAGCAGAGCTGGACAAGGCGGTTGACCTTGCCCCTGACAACGCGGCTGTCCTCGACCTCGCAGCGCAAATGCTGTTAGCCCTGGGCTATCGCCAAGAAGCCAGAAGCCTTGCGCACCGAGCGGTCGGGAGTGATCCGCTAGTGTCCATCTACCGGAATACGCTCGGCAATACGATGGCCTTTGGCGGCGCAAGTCCGGACGTGCCCGATCCGTCGGCAGAAGCACTGAGACAATATGCAAAAGTCCGGGAGATCGCCCCTGACATGATCTACGGCTACATGAATGCCTATCGAACCTTGTTGAAGGACGGGCTGTTCGACGAAGCCGAGGCGATGTTCCAGATGGCAGTTGACAGGGGGCTGGTACCGTCCGACGCGATGGCGGATGTGAAGTCGGCCCTGTCCGCCGCCAGGCAGGACGAAGCGGGCGCGCCAGCGCTTCGCGCCACGTTTGCGTCGAACCCGAATACGCAAGGCACGATCACCATTTTGCTGAAAGACCCGGACCTGACGATTGCCTTGATGCAACCTGTCTGGGACGAAGCATACCAGAGCGAACCAGTGCTTTTCCTCCTCAGGCCCGCCAGCGTATACCAGCACCCGGCTTGGAAAGCGGAGGTCCGCAAGCAAGGCGTCCTCGCCCTCTGGAAATCGCGCGGCTTTCCCGACTGGTGCAAACCAGTCGGGGCCGACGATTTCGTATGCAATAGCGGGGAATAGCCCGCCTAGAGCAGGTCGCCGCCAGCGGCAGCCGCTGTCGTGCCATCCTTCTTGTAGGCGCGGATGACGTTCTTGCCGGTGATCCATTTGTGCACTTCGTCCGGGCCGTCGACGAGGCGCTGGGAGCGGATGTGCGTGTACCAGGCGGCGAGCGGCGTATCGAGGCTGTAACCGAGCGCACCGTGGAGCTGGATGGCGGTGTCAACGACCTTGTGCACCATGTTGGCGAGGAAGACCTTGGCGATGCCGTTCTCCTGGCGCAGGTCGAGGCCGTTCTCTGCCTTGTAGGCAATATGCATCAGCATCAGGCGGGCGATGTAGAGTTCGCTGGCGCATTCGGCGAGCATGAACTGGACGCCCTGACGGTCTTCGAGCCCCTTGCCGAAGGTGGAACGCTTTGTGACATGTTCCGTGGCCAGATCCAGCGCGCGCTGAGCCATGGCGACATTGTGCATGCCGTGGCGCAGGCGGCCATAAGCGAGCCGGTGCTGGCCCATGGAGAAGCCGCCGCCCTCGCCGCCGAGCAGGTTTTCTTCCGGCACGATGAGGTTTTCGATCTTCACCTCGGCATGGCCGCCGCCCATCTCTTCATAATGCGCGCCGTGCACGGCCATTGTCGGGATGTCACGGAGGATCTTGTAGCCGGGGTTTGGCAGTTCGACGATGAAGGTGGAGTATTGCTGGTGGCGCGGCGCGTCGGGATTGGTCTTGGCCATGACGACAGCAATGTCGGCGGCGCTGGCGGCGCTGGAGAACCATTTCTCGCCGTTGAGGACATAGTTGCCCTTGCCGTCTTTCACCGCGGAAGTCTGCATGCCGGTGGCATCGGCGCCGGCGGCCTTCTCGGTCATCGAGTAGCAGATGCGCTTGTCGCCATTGAACAGCGGCTTCAGGTATTTCTCTTTCTGGAAATCCGTGCCGTGGGCGAGCAGCGTCAGCATGGTCGCGTCATCGGGGCCCTGCGAGTTCATCGAGAGGGCGCCGAGATGGCTCTGGCCGAGTTCCATCTGCACGAGCGCATTGGCGAGGGGGCCGAGGCCCATGCCGCCATGCTCGACCGGGATGAAGGGCAGCCAGAGGCCCTGGGCGCGGGCTTTCTTGCGCAGTTCGGCCAGCACGGTCTTGTACGGCTTGCCGGCATCCATGGCTTTCTCGGCAGGGATGCATTCATCCTGCACCCATTGGCGCACGCGCTCGCGGACTTCTTTGGCGTCGTCCGGAATGGTGAAATCGATGGCCATTGTCATTTACTCCCTGTTTTCTGGACAAGAGGCTAAGGCGGAAGCGGGCGCTTGCCTATAGGTGCCGCATGGTCAGGCTCTGGACGGTGCTTGCCGACAGGCGCTAGGGTTTCACCGGTAAACTTATGGGAGCTGCCCTCATGCAAAAGATCCGTCTTCGTCGCCTGATGGCCGCCTGTTCTGCGCTGGCGCTGGGCGCTTGCGTGGCGGCGCCGGAACCGGCGGCCACGCCTGCCGCGCCCGAGCCAGCCGCTGCGCCTGTTGCGGCGACTGTTGCGGCGACTGAGGTGCTGCCCGCTGCGAAGGTGCGGATGGGGCATGTGCAGGTGGCGATGCGGGACGGGGCGCGGCTGGATACGGATGTGTACCTGCCGGAAGCGGCGAGCAAGTTCCCGACCGTTCTGATCCGCACGCCCTATGCGCGAGAGCTGAGCCTCAAGGGCAACCAGTATGATGCCTTCCTCGCGGCGGGGTATGCGGTGGTGCAGCAGCATGAGCGGGGGCGCTTCCTGTCGGAAGGCGAGACCTATGCGATCACGCCGCCGCCTATGCTGGCAGGGAACGTGTTCCTCAAGGGGCACCGCGTAAGGGTGGAAGTCTCGTCGAGTAACTTCCCCACTTACGCGCGCAGCCTGAACACGGCGGGCGACCCGCACACAACGATCGAAACAGCGGTGGCGACGAATGCCGTGCATCACGGGCCCATGGCGCTGTCGCGGGTGGAATTGCCCGTGGTGGCGCTGCCGGAATGAGCTGACATAACGGCCTGTCGCTGCGGCAGGCGTTTTCAGGACGCAGGAGTGGGTCTACAAATCCGGCAAAACATGAACCGGAGGAAGACCCCATGCAGATCAGTAAAACCACGCCGCTCGTTGTTACCGGCGGCGCATCCGGCCTTGGTCGGGCCACCGCCGAAGCCTTTGCCAAGGCGGGCGCCCCTGTCGCGATTTTCGACATCAATGAGGAAAAGGGCGAGGCCGTCGCCAAGGCGATTGGCGGCCTGTTCTGCAAGGTGAACATCTTGGACGAGCAATCGGTGCTCGACGGCTTTGAAAAGGCCCGTGCGGCGCATGGGCAGGAGCGCGTGACCGTGCATTGCGCCATGACCGCCAAGGGCGGCAAGACGCTGCGCTTTGACAAGGAGAGCCACGCGTTCAAGCGCCTGCCGACCGAAGACTATGCGTTCGGTGCGCAGGGCATCCTGATATCCTCTTATCGTGTCGCGTCGATCTCGGCGCTGGGCATGGCGAATGCCGAACCGATCACCGAGGATGGCGAGCGCGGCGCGATCACGCTGACGGCCTCGGTTGCCGCCATGGATGCGCAGATCGGACAGGTGGTCTATGGATCGTGCAAGGCCGGCGTGAACGGGCTGGTGCTGCCGCTGGCGCGTGACCTGATGGACCTCGGCATCCGCGTCAACTCGATCATGCCGGGCATCTTTGCGACGCCGCTGATGCTGGGCGCGCAGCAGAAGGTGCTCGACAGCCTTGCCGCATCGGTGCCCTTCCCCAAGCGACTCGGCAAGCCGGAAGAGTTTGCGTCGCTAGCGATGCAGTTTGCGACCAATGGCTATTTCAACGGCCAGACGATCCGCCTTGACGGGGCGATCCGGATGGCCCCGCGCTGATCTGACGGAAGACGCAGCGTCCATTCACGTTTCAGGCTTTGCTGCCCTCGCGGCAAAGCCTTACACTTGCTCAAAATATAATCAGGGAGAGAAACACCGTGGCCAAGGCTTTTGACTGGAATTTCGGGGATATGCTTGATGCGCTGGGCGAGGTGCTGGGCGACGATGCCCCGGCCCTGATCCATGGCGATCGGGAGGTCTCGTGGCCCGAGATGACCGCGCGGTCGAACCGGCTTGCACGGAACCTGCGCGAGATCGGCGCCAAGACCGGCGACAAGGCCGGTTTCTACCTGCGCAACCAGCCGGAATATACCGAAGCGCTGGCCTCCTGCTTCAAGGCGCGGCTGACGCATGTGAACGTCAACTACCGCTATCTCGACGACGAACTAGTCTATATTTTCGACAATTCGGATTCCACCGTCGTGTTCTATGACGTGGAATTCATCGAGCAGGTGGAGCGCGTGCGGGCGCGCCTGCCGGGCGTGATCGCCTGGGTGCAGATTGGCGGCAACAGCGTGCCGGCCTTTGCCGTGGCCTATGAAGACCTCGCCAGCAAGGGCGATGCCTCGCCGCTGGGCATTGAGCGGTCGGGCGATGATCTCCTGTTCCTCTACACCGGCGGCACGACGGGTATGCCGAAGGGCGTGATGTGGTCGCATGGCATCTGGCGGCAGGCCGGCATGGAGGGCGTGGCCAAGGCGGGCGGCGTCGTGCCCAAGGACCTGGCCGAACATGTGGCGAACGCACTGGAAATCGGTCGGCATGCGCGGATCATTCCCGCCTGCCCGCTGATGCACGGCACCGGCCTGTTCACGGCGATGGGCGTGATCCTGAATGGCGGCACGATCGTGACGCTGACCGAGAACCAGAATTTCAGCCCGCAGAACCTGTGGGAGACGGTCGCGAAAAACGGCGTGACCAATATGGCGATTGTCGGCGACGCCTTCGGCAAGCCGATGCTGAAGGAACTCGACGAGAATCCCGGCAAGTATGACCTGTCCAACGTCGTCGCGGTCGTGTCATCAGGCGTGATGTGGTCGAGCGAGATCAAGCGCGGCCTGCTGAAGCACATGCCGCAGGCAGCCATGATGGACAGTTTCGGCGCGTCGGAAGCGGTGGGCTTCGGCTCGTCGGCGATGACGGCGGATGGCGAAGTGAAGACCTCTAAATTCGAACTTGGCCCGCAATGCAAGGTGTTCTCGGAGGACCATCGCGAAATCCAGCCGGGCAGCGGCGAGGCTGGCTTCGTGGCGCGCGGCGGCGCGGTGCCGCTGGGCTATTACAAGGACCCGGAGAAGACGGCGAAGACATTCCCGACGATCAATGGCATGCGTTATTCCATTCCGGGCGACTGGTGCACGGTGGAGGCCGATGGGTCGATGACGTTGCTCGGGCGCGGCTCGAACTGTATCAATACCGCTGGCGAGAAAGTCTATCCCGAAGAGGTCGAGGAAGCGCTCAAACTGCACGATGCCGTGCGCGACGCGCTGGTGGTCGGCCTGCCGGACGACAAGTGGGGCCAGGCCGTGACGGCGGTGGTCTCGCTGGACGGCGAGGTGTCCGAAGACGAGCTGCGCGCCTTCGTAGCGACCAAGATCGCACGGTTCAAGTCACCCAAGCGCATCTTCTTCAAGGCAGACCTTGGCCGCGCTGTAAACGGCAAGGCCGATTACAAAACGATCAAGGCGTTCGCAGAGGCGCAGGCCGGCGTGAAAGCCTAGGCGGCTTGTTGCCCCGGCGACGCGGAATGCGGTAGAGGCAGTCATGACAGATACGCCGAAACCAAACGGACCGCTGCATGGGCTGAAAGTCGTCGAGATGGGGCAGCTCATCGCGGGGCCCTTCTGTGGCCAGTTGCTGGGCGACATGGGCGCGGAAGTCGTGAAGATCGAGCCACCCGGCAAGGGTGATCCGATGCGCGAATGGGGCCAGGGCGACAAGCCGTCTTGGTGGCGCGTGATTGGCCGAAACAAGTATTCCGTCGCCGTGGACCTGCGCACCGAAGAGGGCCAGCAACTGGCGCGCGACCTGATTGGCAAGGCCGATGTTCTGGTCGAGAATTTCAGGCCCGGCGCACTGGAAAAGTGGCACCTTGATCCGGTGGAGTTGCGCAAGGCCAATCCGGGCCTGATCGTCTCGCGCATGTCGGGCTATGGCCAGACAGGGCCCTACGCCCAGCGACCGGGTTTCGGCTTAATCGGCGAGGGCTTTGGCGGCTTGCGCGGGATTGTCGGCGAGCCGGACCGGATGCCGTCGCGCGTCGGTATTTCGATTGGGGATTCACTGGCAGCGACCTATGGCTGCATGGGTATTCTCGCGGCGCTGCACCACCGTAACCAGACAGGCCAAGGCCAGGTGATCGACGTGGCGCTCTATGAAAGCGTTCTGCAGGTGATGGAAAGCTATGTGGCGGACTATTCGACCTCAGGCTTCATGCGCCAGCGGACGGGGGCGATCCTGCCAAAGATTGCGCCATCGAATGTCTATCCGTGTAAGGATGGCGACTTCCTGATCGGCGGCAATCAGGACCCGATCTTCAAACGATTGTGCGATGCGATGGGGCGGCCTGAACTGGCGCTGAACCCACGCTATGCGACGCACCTGGCGCGCGGGGAACACCAGGCGGAACTGGACGCGATCATTGCGGACTGGACGCGCACGCTGATGGTGGTGGAACTAGAATCCCTGCTGCTGGAACATGGCGTGCCGTCGGGCAAGATATTCGATGCCGAGGATATGCTGGCCGATCCGCATTATGCGGCGCGGGAGTCTGTCGTGACGCTTCAGGACGCGGCCCTCGGACCGGTGACGATGCAGAACACGTTCCCGAAATTCTCGGCCACGCCGGGATCAATCCGCAAGCCTGCGCCTCGCAGCGTCGGCGAGGACACGGCGACCATCCTGGAACGCTGGCTCGGACGACCGGCCTAGGCTGGGACAGGCGGCCCCGGGAACTTGGCGGAACTGGCGATGACCTCATCGGGTATTTTCAGCATGGCCTGGTACATTTCCGGCGGGTAGACCATGTGCGGTTTGGCCGGATCATAGGCAGGCTGGGGCTCGTTCCCCTGCCCCGCATAAGGCGCGGGCGCCTTGTAGGCCTCGGCTTCTGCTACCGAGATTCCCGCCTTTTCCAGAACCACGGGATCAATCCATTGTTTCGGATCGACCGTAGTGACCGGCGCGGCGACCTCGAGCGTCAGCTGGTCTGGCCCCGCGAAATAGATCGACTGGCAGAAACCATGATCGAGCGGGCCGATGACATTGATACCATGGCTGCGCAGGCGATCACGCATGCCAAGGAGGCCGGCTTCATCATCTGCGCGGAAGGCGAGGTGCTGCATCGTGCCCGCGGCGCTGGGCAGCGCGCCATTGCCGGAATGGGTGACGCCGAGCGTGACCGGTATCTTGTCGACATCCGGCAGCTGGACGATGGAGAAGAAGCTGTGATCGTTCATGCGGAGGAAGGCGTGGAGCCCGCCGGGCACGCCGTGCATGTCGAACAGCGCGACAAGCGGAAAGTTCATGACCTCCGAGAAGAAGGCGATATGCTTCTTTATATCGGATGCCATGATGGCGATGTGATGTATGCCGCTGGGTTGCGGCCGGGACTGTTGGGTCATTCCTCGGGCCTTTCCTGCTTTCCCCTGATCGTTCTTTGAGCAAGTATGCGCTTCATAAAAAACAAGGGCAAGGAACGCAGAATGACTATCGTAAGGGAACCCTACGGATTTGTTCACGCAGATACAGGACGGCTGAAAGAGACCTATGGCGGCCCGGCGGGACAGGTGTTCGTGGAATGTATGCGCATCCGCCCGGATGCCGTGAAAGCGAAAACGGTCATCATTTTCAGCCATCCGATCGGCGGCGGCAGCTTCCTGCCGCTGGTGACGTCGCTGGCCCATGCCGGGCACCATGTCATCTATTGCAATCCGCGCTATCGGGGGAATGATACGGCGCTGATCATGGAGAAATGCGTGCTGGACCTCGGCGCCTGCATCGCCGACGCGAAGAAACGGTTCGGTTATGACAAGGTGGTGCTGGGGGGGTGGTCCGGGGGCGGCTCGTTGTCACTGTTCTACCAGGACCAGGCCGAGCATCCGACGATCACCAAAACCCCGGCGGGCGACCCGGCAGACCTTGCCGGCGCGGGCCTGATCCCGGCGGACGCGATCCTGCTGCTGGCGGCGCATATCAGCCGGTCGCACACGATGACGGAATGGATTGATCCGTCCATCCTTGACGAGGACAAGCCGTTCGAGCGGGACGCTGACCTCAACATCTATGCGGCGGACTGCCCGAACCAGCCACCCTATACACAGGACTTCGTGACGCGGTTCCGGGCGGCGCAGATTGCCCGCAACCGGCGGATAACGGACCGCGTGCTGGCGCAGCTGGCGGAACTCAAAGCGAGCGGCGACCCGGATGCAGAGCGCTGTTTCGTGGTGCAGGGCACGATGAGCGACGTGCGCTGGCTGGACCCCACGCAAGACCCGTCCGATCGCATGCCCGGCACATGCTACCTGGGTGACCCGAAGATTGCCAATGACGGGCCGGTGGGGCTCGGGCGGTTCACGACGCTGCGCTCATGGCTGTCGCAGTGGAGCTATGACAAGAGCCGGGCCGACGGCACGGGCAATGCGTCGCGCATCTCCTGCCCTGTCCTGGTGATCAGCAATTCGGCTGACCTCGCTTGCACGCCGAGCCATGCGCAGAGGCTGTTCGACGCTGTGGGATCGGAAGACAAGCAGATGGTGACGATCAAGGACGCCGACCACTATTACATCGAGCGCCCTGACCTGTTGCCGACAGCCGTGAAGACTGTGTCGGACTGGTTGAGGGCCCGCCGACTGTTCCGGGGCACCGTGCCGTCCTGATCCAGAGCCGGGAGCTTGGGATCACACTGTCGCGTTTCGCTCCGGGATGCGGACCATCAGGCGCTGGTATCCTTTCACGAAGGGTGACGGCACGTAGACCGGCTCTTCGACGACCTCGATGACCGGGAAGCGCTTCAGGATTTCTTCCCATATGACCCTGAGCTGCATTTCGGCGAGGCGATTGCCGACACAGCGGTGGATGCCGAAACCGAAGGACAGGTGCTGGCGCGCCCGTTCCCGGTCGATGATATAGTTGTCGGGATCCTTGATGACCGTGTCGTCGCGGTTGCCCGAGACGTACCACATGATGACCTTGTCGCCCTTGTGAATCGTTTTGCCGCCAATTTCCACGTCCTGCGTGGCGGTGCGTCGCATGTGAGCCAGAGGCGTTTGCCAACGAATGGTTTCCGACACCATGTTCGGGATCAGGTCCGGATTTGCGCGCAGCTTGGCGTACTCTTCCGGAAACTGGTTGAGCGCCACGACACTGCCGGTCATGCTGTTGCGGGTCGTGTCGTTACCGCCAACGATCAGCAGGACGATGTTGCCGAGGTATTCTTCCGGGCTCATGTCGCGGGTGGCCTCGCCATGCGCGAGCATGGATATGAGGTCTCCCTGCGGCGGCGCGTTGACCCGCTCGTTCCAGAGGTCTGTAAATGACGCAAGGCATTCCATCAGCTCGGCCCGCTTTTCCTCACGGGTCTCCACGAGTTCACCGGGCCCCGGAATAGTCGTGGCCACATCAGACCAATGGGTCAGTTCGCGGCGGCGCTCGAATGGATAATCGAACAGGGTTGCCAGCATTTGTGTGGTCAGTTCGATGGAGACACGGTCAACCCAGTCGAAGGTTTCCCCAACCGGCAGCTCGTCGAGAATGCGTGCGGCGCGCTCGCGGATCAGCGGCTCCATGACTGACAGGTTCATCGGCGAGACAATCGGGCTGACTGTCTTGCGCTGGACGTCATGTTTGGGCGGATCCATGGCGATGAACATGGGCAGCGGGATATCGGCATCCTGATCGAGGATTGTAATGCCGCCGAGCCCCGACTCGGATGAGAACGCCTGATGGTTCGTGTCGACAGCCATGATGTCGTTGAAACGGGTGATCGACCAATACGGCCCAAACATGCTTTCCTTGCAATAGTGAACGGGTGCATCGCGCCGCAGGCGCTCGAAGTAAGGCCAGAAACTGTTGGTCCGCCAAAGCTCTATATTGCTGACGTCCATGTCTTCGAGCGGCATGGTCATCGGATCTGTGTCGACAGGGGTTCTGGTGGCAAGGTCAGTCATTTGGTATCTCCCTCAACGGGCCTGGTCCTCAGGGGCCGCCCTTGCCACCATTAAAACAGATTGGTGGCAGAACGCCATAGCCGCGATCTATCAGGTTCTATCCGATGAACAGCAGCGCCCTCAGGGCATAGGCCACCGCCGCAACAACCAGCATCGAGACAATGGCAATGCCGACGAACCAAGCGACGCGTTTGGCGAGCGGGCCTTCGGGTGCACCGTCCGGAAGAGGTTCGACCGGGCGGAAGACGGGGTCAGGCATGGTAGCCATCGCCCGGCTTTACCTTGCCCCAGAATAGAGAATAAACATAAGCCGTATACAGAAGGATGATCGGCAGCATGATCCCTGCCCCGACCAGCATGAAGGCGAGGGAATTGTCGCGGGCCGCCGCTTCCCAGATCGTGCATTCGAACGGAACGATATAGGGATATAGGCTGAACCCGAGGCCAACATAGCCACTGAGGAAGATGCCGACGGCAAGCAGGTAGGGCCGCCAGTCCGGCGCATCCCCCTGGCCGGTCGACATCGAAAGATCACGCCAGAGCCATGCACAGAAGACCATGCCAGCCAGCGGCGCCGGCGACAGCGGAAGGAGGCGCGCGAAGTCGATCTGCGTCATTGAGAAGCCCCAACGTTCACCTACCGACGGATCAACGGCGAGTGTGGCGAGGCTGACGGCGAGGAAGCAGATGGCGACACCGGCCAGCGCGAGGCGGGCCCATTTGCGCGCGCGCAAGAATAGCTCGCCTTCCGTCTTCAACACGAGCCAGCAGGCACCCAGCATCAGGTAGCCGATGATGACGGAGACGCCGACCAGCAGCGAGAAAGGCGTCAGCCAGTCGAATGCGCCGCCCGCAAAGGCGCCGCCCTCGACATTGATGCCCTGGATCATGCCGCCCAGCATCAGGCCTTGCGAGAAGGCTGCTATGGCAGACCCGCCGAAGAAGGCGCCGTTCCAGAATTTCTGCGTCGTCGGTCGCACGGCCTTGTGGCGGAATTCAAACGCGACACCGCGAAAAATCAGCGCGGCCAGCATGATCAGGACCGGCAGGTAGAAGGCCGGCATGATGATGGCATAGGCGGTGGGGAAGGCCGCGAAGAGCCCGCCCCCGCCAATGATCAGCCATGTCTCATTGCCGTCCCAGACGGGTTCGATCGTGGCCGTCATCATGTTGCGCTCTTCGTCACTGCGGGCGACGAAAGTGAGCATGCCAACGCCGAGGTCGAAGCCGTCGAGCAGGACATACATGAAGACCCCGATAGCGAGAATGATGCCCCAAATCAGTGGAAGGTCGAGTGCCATCAGTTCTCTCCTAGTCCGCTGCCACAATATCTTCGCCGGTCTCGGCGGGCTCGTCGACGGCGCCGAGCGGCGAGCCCGGCGCGCGACGCTCGCGTGAAGGCTTGCCCATCGGAGCGTCGTCAAAGCCGCGTGTGGCGATGCGCGCCATATAGACGGTACCGGCGGTGAAGATGATCGCATACGTGACCATGAAGACGAGCAACGAGGTCGCGACCTGCGCCGTGGACACGGGCGAGACGCTGTCGACCGTGCGCAGGGCGCCGTAGACCGTGTAGGGCTGGCGGCCAACTTCGGCAACGATCCAGCCGGTGATGACCGCGATGAAGCCGAGTGATCCGCCGGGCACCGCCAGCCAGTGGAAAAGGCCCTTCTGGTCGATGCTGCCGCGCCACCACAGGAAGCATCCCCAGAGACCGATGCCAAGCATCGCCATGCCGGCGGCGAACATGATGCGGAAGCTGTAGAAGACGAGCCAGACAGGCGGCGTATCTTCCGCTGCAAAGGCGTCGAGGCCTTTCAGGTCTTCGCCCTTGGGCGCATTGGGGAACAGGTAGGGGCTGGTGCCGGGGATGGTGATGCCATCATGACCGCATTCATTGTCGGCCGGCCAGGCGAACAGCATCGTGCCCTGAACCGGAGCGCTTTCGCACCAGCCCTCGGCGGCGGCGATCTTGGCGGGCTGGTATTCATGCGCGACTTCGCCGGACTTGTGACCGGCCATGATCTGGATCGGCATGAGGAGGGCGAGCGTGCCGGCCGCCATGCGCATCTGCCAACGGGTGGGCGTGGTGACGCGGCCGCAGATGACTTGCCAGGCGCCAGCGGCCATGACGACGGCGGCTGTCGTGATATAGGCCGCGAGCAGCATGTGGACGAGGCGCGTCGGGAAGCTGGGATTGAAGATGACCTTGATCCAGTCGGTGGCGTAGAAATTGCCCGTTGCAGGATCAATGGCGAAGCCATCCGGTGTCTGCATCCAGCTATTGGCCGACAGTATCCAGAACGCGGAAATGGTCGTGCCAATTGCGACGGCGCAGGTGGCAACAAAGTGGAGCTTGCGACCGACCTTGTTCCAGCCGAAGAGCATGACCCCGAGGAATGTGGCCTCAAGGAAGAATGCTGTGAGCACTTCATAGCCGAGCAGCGGACCGATCACGCTGCCGGCGATTTCGGAAAAGACGCTCCAGTTCGTGCCGAACTGGTAGCTCATGACCACGCCAGAGACGACTCCCATGGCGAAGGCGAGCGCGAAGATCTTCACCCAGTGCAGGTAAAGCCGCTTGAAGACTTCGTTTCCGGTTTTCAGCCAGAGGCCCTCACAGACAGCCAGGAAGGCCGCCAAGCCGATGGTGAAGGCCGGGAACATGATGTGGAAGGCGATGACGAAAGCGAACTGGATTCGCGACAGGAGAAGGGCGTCCAATTCCATTGGTGTCTTATCCCCGGGAACAACTCATCCTGATTAGGATAACATAGTTCACGCTGGCGCGCGCCCCCAGCGTTATCGCGCGCCAACCTGCCTCAGGTGGTGCGCCGCCGCAGTGAGCGAAACACGGCATCGGCGCGGGCGGCAAGATGGCCATTGGCTTTGACCAGGCGCGCCCGGACATGCACGAGATCGCCGTCTACGGCTGTGACTTCGGGGTGCGCCTCCAGCCATGTGCCTTCGGGCACGATGTCCATGAATTCCAGGGTCAGCTTGATGGTGACGGACATGCGACCGGCGGCGCTCCAGACGGCCCAGGCCAGGGCGCTGTCGGAAAAAGCGGAGATCATTCCGCCATGCAGGAAACCCATGCCGTTGCAGTGGCGGTCGAGCACCCACATGCCGGTGCGGATGTCGCCGTCAGCCGTAGCACGGTACGTGGGACCGTTATGCAAGGTGAACTTGCCGCGCGACGGAGTCGGCGCAAAGCCCGGCGGTGGCGGATTCATAACGCCTTGCGGATCATTCGCTAACGTTCCCAAACAGGGCGTGCTGGACGATGTCGCCCGGCTCGATGCCAAGGGCTGCACAGCGACCGCCATTCAGCTCCAGCACAGCCTTGACCGGCACGCCGGGACTGATCGTGCGCAGCGAGCCGGGAACGGCGTTGCGGGCAATGGCTATCACCTTGCCGTCCGGCGCGACAAACAACATGTCCAGCGGGATCAGCGTGTTTTTCATCCACATGCTGGCTTCGCGAGGCTGGCCGAAATCGAACAGCATGCCGGCATTCGGCGCCATTTCCGCGCGGTTCATCAGGCCGGTGCGGATCTCGTCGGCATCATCGGCCAGCTCAACCGTGAAACGGTGGACGGAATCACCTGTATCGATGACAAGCGGGCTGGTTTCCAGCTGGGCGAAGGCGCCCTGAACAAGGAAAAACGCGGCGGCGAAGAAGGTGGCAATCAAACGGGTCATGCGTGTGGTTTAGCCGCGCATTCGGAGGTCGGCAAGCGATCTTGCTGCTCTGAATCGTGCCCTTAACCAAGTTTCACGAACGTGACATGCTCGCCCTTGGACCCGTTCTCGATAACGACATCCAGCAGGGTGCCAGGCTCGATATCGTCATAGCCCGCCTTTTTCAGGATCACCGCATGCACGAAGATGTCGATCTCGACACCGTCACGATGCACGAAGCCGTAACCGCGCGTGCGGTTGAACCATTTCAGGGTCACCGGCGTATAGTTGGGCTCCTCGCCCGTTTCGCGTGCGACCGCAGCGCGTGGCCGCTCCATTTCGATGATGTGGGCGGTCTGCCAGCCGCGCTCGCGCTTGACCGCGTCGCAGACAATACGGGCATCTTCGTCCGCATAGGTTTCGCCATAATCGCGCAGGCAGGAAACGTGCAGCAGGACATCACCCTCGAGTGAGGCGTCGGAGGTCGATTCCGCAATGATGAATCCATAGCCTTTGGCGCCGTCGAACCATTTCACACGGCCGATCACGCGCACCACGGGCTCAACGCCCGGCATGTCTGATTCAGATTTTGCCACAGCTCTCGTCATCAACCCAAATTCCCCAAGGAAGTAACCTAAAATGCGAGAGCGCGCTTGTCACGCGATCTTCACACCAAAAATAGGAAAGTTCGGACTCCACGGATCAAACCTTTGATTGCGGAGAAAAACCTGGCAGTCCCTAGGGGAGTCGAACCCCTCTTTTCAGGTTGAAAACCTGACGTCCTAACCGATAGACGAAGGGACCGCACCGGTTTTGAGAAGTGGCGATATAGCGGCTGTTTCTGGCGAGGGCAACCCGTGATGCAGCGACAAATGCAGATTGTTCAGTCGGCAGCCGCGTCGGCTACGTCCAGCTGCACCCGACGACGCCCGTTCCACTCGTCGGCCTTGAGTTTCCCGGTGAGATGCACGCGGGCACCGTTTGTCAGAACCTGACCGAGCGGCGTGTCGGCTGCGCGCCAGGCAATGCATTCGAGGCGCCCGCCTGCGTCTTCGGCGATAAAGCGGACATGATTGGCGCCCACCTGCCGGACGCCCGTGACATGGACTGATTGCAGCGCAAAGACCGGTTCGGGCGAACCAATGCCGAATGGGCCGATCTGTGCGACCTGATCGACAAGGGCCGGACTGGCGGCACCGGGAGCCAGCACAGCGTCAATCCTGAGTTCCAGCGCCGCTGTACGCTCTGCCGAGAATTGCGCCATGTGCGCAACCATCCATGCTTCGAAGGCCGGGACCTGTTCGGGCTCGAGGCTGAGACCGCCCGCCATCGCGTGGCCGCCACCCGAGAGGATGATGCCTTCGCGCGCGGCCATGGTGATGGCATCGCCGATATTCACGCCCGTCACAGAGCGGCCAGACCCTTTGGCGACGGGGCCAAGCCCCTGCCCCCAGCCGATGACAATGCTGGGCAGGTGGTAGCGTTCCTTGAGACGCCCGGCGACGATGCCGATGACACCGGGGTGCCAGCCCTCGCCGCTGGCAATGAGGATGCCGCGCTCGGGATTCCGCGCCAGCGCCTGCTCGGCCTGCGCCATGGCCAGGTCGAGGATGGCGCTCTCGACGGCTTTCCGCTCCTCATTGAGCGCATGGAGGCGTTCGGCGAGTTCGACGGCTTCCTGCCGGTCATCGGTGGCGAGGAGCCTGGCAGCGATCCAGGGGTCGCCAACCCGGCCGCCGGCATTGAGGCGCGGGCCGAGCATGAAGGTGGCATGATAGACTGTTTCAGTCTTGCCGATGCCGGCGACATCCGCGAGCGCGCGAAGACCGGGGTTCTGGTCACGGGCCATCGTGGTGAGGCCCTGGCGCACGAAGGCCCGATTGACGCCGTGCAGCGGAGCCATGTCGCACAGCGTACCGAGCGCGCAGAGGTCAAGAAAAGGCATGATGTCCGGCAGGCCGTCAGCAGGCGCGAGGCCGCGTTGGCGGGCCAGCCGATTGAGCGCAGCAACGAAGACGAAGACGACCCCAGCGGCGGCGAGGTGGCCGCAGCCGGATGTGTCGTCGGGCCGGTTGGGGTTCACGAGGGCTGCCGAGGGTGGATGTTCGCCCGACATGAGGTGGTGGTCGATGACAACGACCGGCAGGTCGATGGCCTCGGCCTCGTTCAGGGCGAGCGTCGCAGCGGCGCCGCAATCCACGGTGATGACGAGGTCGGACCCGGTGTCCTTGAGATGGCGGAAGGCGGCGGGCGACGGACCGTAGCCCTCTTCCAGCCGGTCCGGCACGTAGAGGCCGATATCCTGTCCCCAACCGCGGAAATAGCGGGCAAGAATGGCTGAGGACGTCCCCCCGTCGACATCATAGTCGGCGAAGACGGTGACGCGCTTCTTCGCGAGAATGGCATCGAGGACGATGGCCGCAGCCTTGTCCATATCGGCAAAGCTGGAAGGATCCGGGAAATAGTCGCGGAGTGTCGGTGCAAGGTAGCTAGCGGCCTCGGCGGGGTCGACGCCGCGCGAGGCCAGGAGCCGGGCCAGGAGATCTGATCCGCCGACACTGGGGGCAAGGCGCCGGACGAGTGCCTCGTCCGCTTCTGCGAGCGTCCAGAACCGACCCGTGGCGGACAGGTCCACAGCGAAAAGGCGGGAACTGGTCTGGCGCGCGGCTTGGGCCATGGCGGGATGAGCTTCCTCTCAGAGAATCGGGAAGCTCATCCTAACGCAGAAATTGGCGGCTGTGACCTGCCCGTGCTGAACTCAGGCCTTACGGTCGGACCGGACGTGACGGACCATGCCGTCGGTCGACGTCATGACCAGCGTGTGCGTGTGGACGCGGCCAGTGCCGTGCTTCACGCCGTCGAGCAGACTGCCATTGGTGACGCCGGTGGCACAGAACACCGTCTCTCCCGACGCCAGCTCGTTGAGCGAATAGGTGCGGCCAAAATCGGTGATGCCGACGCGGGTCGCACGCTTTTTCTCGTCATCATTGCGGAAGACGAGACGGGCATACATCTGGCCGCCGACGCATTTGAGGGCCGCTGCCGCGAGAACGCCTTCGGGCGCGCCGCCTGAGCCGACATAGAAATCGATGCCGGTCTGCGGGTCGGTCGTGGCGATGATACCGGCGACGTCGCCGTCGGTGATCAGGGCGATGCGCGCACCGACGCCACGCAGGCTGGCAATAATCTCTTCATGGCGCGGGCGGTCGAGCACGCAGGCGGTCATTTCCGAGACCGGCACGCCCTTGTGCTTGGCGAGCGCGGTGATGTTCTCGGCCGGAGTCGCATCGAGGCTGATAATGCCTTCCGGGTAGCCGGGGCCGACGGCGACCTTGTCCATATAAGTGTCAGGCGCATGCAACAGGCCGCCGCGCGGGGCGATGGCCAGGACGGCGAGGGCATTGGCCATCGCCTTGGCGGTGAGCGTCGTGCCCTCGAGCGGATCAAGCGCAATGTCGATCTCGGGCCCGTTATTGGTGCCAACTTCCTCGCCGATATAGAGCATCGGCGCTTCGTCGCGCTCGCCTTCGCCGATGACGACACGGCCCTTGAAGTCGACGGCGTTGAAGGCTGTGCGCATCGCATCTACTGCTGCGGCATCTGCCTTCTTTTCGTCGCCGCGACCGACTTCCCTAGCCGCAGCAATGGCTGCGAGTTCGGTCACGCGGACCATTGCGTCGGCAAGACCCGGTGTCAGAACGTTGTTTTTCATGGCTTTTTATCCCCTGTCGCGCTTTTCCAAATATAGCGCGATTTGTTAGAGCAATTAGCTTGCCGTTTCGATTCGGATCAGGCGCGGCGCGTCCATTAACACGGTCAGTTTCCCAAGTCTCGCGAGGGCTGCTGTCATGTGCGAGCGCGCGCACCGGTGCGTGACAATGGCCACCGGGCTGGCACCGGATTCGTCTGCTGAATCCTGCAGCAGCTGGTTCACGGAGACGCCTTCTGCGGCGAGCGCTTCGGTGAGGGCGGCCAGCGCGCCGGGCTTGTCGGCCAGGCGGACACGCAGAAAGAAGGCCGACGTCTCGTCGTCCGTCGCGGCCACGAAGGGGCGCTCCACATGGTGCTCGGCGCGCCCAAAGGCAGGGCGGATCGCAGGGCGGAAGAGCTTGGCGACGTCGCCCATGACCGCGCTGGCCGTGGGACCGGCTCCGGCGCCGGGGCCAGTCAGCGTGATGGCGCCCACGGGGTCGCCTTCGATGCGGACCGTGTTGAGCGAACCATTGACGCGCGCAAGCGGGTGGTTGGCCGACAAGGCCATCGGCTCGACGCGGCAAACGACACCGTTCTCGGTGAGCACGCCTTCGGCGATGAGTTTGATACGCAGGCCGAGACGGTCGGCGAGCTTCAAGTCCAGCAAGTCGATCTGGTCGACACCCGACACGCTGACCTTGGAAAAGTCGAGATCGGCGGAAAAGGCGATGGCCGAGAGGATGGCAGCCTTGTGGGCGGCGTCCATGCCGGACACATCGAGCGCCGGGTCAGCTTCAGCATAGCCGAGCTTCTGGGCCTCGGCGAGGACCTCATCATAGGACCGCCCCGTTTCCAGCATTGTCGTTGTCAGGAAGTTGCAGGTGCCATTGAGGATTCCCGCCACGCGCTTGATCTCGACGCCAGCGAGGCTGTCGCGCAGAACGCGCACGACAGGGATACCTCCCGCAACAGCCGCTTCGAACAGGAGGTCGACGCCTTTTTCCTCAGCGAGCGCGGCGAGCGCCATGCCGTGCTTGGCCATCAGGGCCTTATTGGCCGTGATGACATGCTTTCCGGCCTTGAGGGCGCTTTCAACTGCGAACTTGGCTGGCCCATCAGATCCGCCGATGAGCTCGATGAAGACATCGACATCGGCGTCTTCAGCGAGCGTCGCCGCGTCGTCGAACCAACGATACTTGTCCGTATCGACAGGGCGGTTGCGGCTTTTGCTACGCGCGCTGACTCCCGTGATTTCGACCTTTCCGGGCAAGCGCAATCTATCCTGGCGCTCAACCAGTTCGATCAATCCACAGCCGACATGGCCGAGTCCTGCAATTCCAATTTTCAATGGCCCCACGAATGGCCCTCCGGTTCATGTCGGGCGGTGGATAGACCAGTTGGGCGCAAATGCGAAGGGCCTAAGGGGGGAATTGCAGCGGGCGTGTGCCCGCTGCACCCTGTTTACTCGGCGGCGGTGGCCGAGAGCTCTTTCACGCCATGCTTGGTCATGAACTTGCGAATGTTGCGTGCAGCCTGACGGATGCGCTGCTCGTTCTCGACCAGGGCGATGCGGACATGGCCGTCACCATGCTCGCCAAAACCGGCACCGGGCGCCACGGCCACGTGTGCTTCGTTCATGAGCATGAGCGAGAATTCAAGGCTGCCGAGATGGCGCAGGGGTTCCGGAATGGGTGCCCAAGCAAACATGGATGCCTTGGGACTCGGGATCGTCCACCCTGCCCGGCCGAAGCTTTCGACCAGCACGTCACGACGATGCTTGTAGATCTGCCGGAACTCGTCGACGCAATCCTGCGGCCCGTCGAGGGCGGCGACAGCCGCGACCTGGATCGGCGTGTAGGCACCATAGTCGAGATAGGATTTGACGCGCGCGAGGGCCGCGATCAGTTTTTCGTTGCCCGCAACGAAGCCCATGCGCCAGCCAGCCATGGAATAGGTCTTGGACATGGTCGTGAATTCGACCGCAATGTCTTTCGCCCCATCGACCTGCAGGATCGAAGGCGTCGGCTCCTCGAAGTAGATTTCATTGTAAGCAAGGTCGGACAGGATCCAGAGATCGTGTTTCTTCGCGAACTTGACGGCGTCCTTGTAGAATTCGAGATCGCAGACTTCGGCCGTCGGGTTCGACGGATAGCAGAGCACCATGGCTGTCGGCGGCGGGACGCAATGTTTCACAGCCTTTTCAAGGTTGCGAAGGTATTCCTCGGGCGACGGCGCCGGAACGGCGCGGATCGAAGCGCCGGCGATGATGAAGCCGAAGGAATGCAGGGGATAGGACGGATCGGGCGACAGGATGACGTCGCCGGGCGCGGAGATGGCCTGTGCAAGGTTGGCGAAGCCCTCCTTGGAGCCCAGCGTGACGATGACTTCCTTGTTCTTGTCGAGCGTGACGTCGAAACGGCGCTTGTAATAGTCAGTGACGGCACGGCGCAGGCCCGGAATACCGCGCGAGGCGGAATAACCATTCACGTCGGGCTTGCGAGCGGTCTCGACCAGTTTGTCGACAATGTGCTTGGGGGTCGGCAGGTCGGGATTTCCCATGCCGAGATCAATGATGTCAGCACCTTCCGCGCGGAGGGCTGCCTTGCTCCTGTTCACTTGCTCGAAAACGTATGGAGGAAGGCGCCTGATCTTGTGAAATTCGGTGTTCATCTCTGGCCTTTCAGACCCTGGGTGACGCGCGGGACATTGAAGCTGTTCCTGATTGCAGCGATCTCGGCGTCATTAAGAAAGTTCGAGGACTCTTCCAAGCCTGCAAACTGCTGGCGGATCTCAGCCCCGACGGCGGCGATTTCGGCCGGCCCATTGGCCGGCAATTCCGCTCGCGCGGTTTCAGCGAACTCTGCCGACAGCGCAGACACGCGCTTGGCGGACGCCGGCAATGTCTTGCCGGGCAACTCGCCCGGGGCGATTGTGGGGACTTCAACCAGTTCCGGATACCCCTCGCCGCGGATCTCCTGGCGACGGGTCTCATACCAGTCCGGCGCCTGATTGACGGCGTCGCGGACGTTCGTGAACGAGTTGGTGCACCCAACGAGTAGCAGGCATGACACGCCTAAGAGGGGAATCGCCGTGTTTTTCATGGTTAAACTCACTAAATCACAAACATTCTGATTAATAGTAACGCATCAACAAACAGGCGATATTGGGACCGATGAGCAGCAATAAGACAGAAAAAGCTGCACTTCCATCACTTGGATCCCTGATCGCCGAGCAAAATCCCCTGCAAATGCAGGTGTTAATGACAACGCTTGCGCTGGCCAATACAGAATCGCAGTCACTGATCAGCGACGTATTGATGGGATCGGGACCGATCGGAACCGTGGCCCAGGGCGACCCGATGGGGGCTGGCGATGCCTTCCGTGCCGTTGGCAAGAGCCTCGCCCAGAATCCGATGGCCCTCATGAACGCCAATCTGGAACTGATGAAAGGCTGGATGAACCTGTGGCAGGAGATGGCCACCGAAGTAGTCGGCGCAGAACCGCCGAAAGAAACCGACAAGCGTTTTGCCGACCCGGAATGGCAGACCAACCCCGGCTTCAAATTCATCCGCAAGGCCTATGACGTGAACAAGAATTGGCTGATGGGCCTGGCCGACCACGCGCCTGACCTGCCGGACAATATCCACCTGCGCGCCAAGTTCTTCACCCAGCAACTGACCGACATCATGTCGCCGACCAATTATCTCGGCACCAATCCGCAAGCCCTGCGCGCCTTCATGGAGAGCGGCGGCGAGAGCGTGCTGAACGGCATCCGGCTGGCCCGCGCCGACGTTAAGAAAGCTGGCGGCAAGCTGCACATCAGCCAGACCGACGAAACCCCGTTCGAGATCGGCAAGAACATTGCTACGGCGCCCGGCAAGGTGGTGTTCCGCAATGACCTGATCGAACTGATCCAATATGCGCCGACGCAGGAAACTGTCTATTCGCGGCCGTTGCTGATCTTCCCACCCTGGATCAACAAGTTCTACATTCTCGACCTGCGCGAAGAAAATTCGATGATCCGCTGGCTGGTCGACAAGGGCCTGACCGTGTTCGTCGTCTCGTGGCGCTCAGCCGACGCCGTGACCAAGGATTATACCTGGGACGACTACAGCAAGAACGGCGTCTACGCGGCGGTTGAGGCGGCACTTCAGGCGTCCGGCTCCAAGAAGCTGAATGCGGTCGGCTATTGCATCGGTGGCACGCTGCTGTCGGGCACGCTGGCGCACATGGCTGCGCATGATGACGATCGCATCGCATCGGCCACCTTCTTTGCCTCGCAATCTGACTTCGAACTGGCGGGTGACCTGAAAGTCTTCACCGACGGCCCGGGCCGCGCCTATCTTGAAAGCGTCATCGACGACAATGGCGGCGTGATGCCTGGCGCGATGATGTACGAGACCTTCAACTGGCTGCGCCCGATCGACCTCGTATGGCGCTACGTGATCGACCAATATATGCTGGGCAAGGCTCCGCGCCCGTTCGACCTGCTATACTGGAATGCCGATCAGACCAACATTCCGGGCGAGGTGCACAAGCGCTACCTGAAGGACTGTTATTCCGACAACAATATGTCCAGCGGTCATTTCAACCTGCTTGGCGAAAAAATCGACCTGAAGGACGTCAAGATCCCGGTCATGGTGCAGGCCAGCCGCGATGACCATATCTGTCCGTTCGAGAGCGTTTATCGCACAGCCACCGTGTTCGGCGGCGACACGAAATTCGTACTCTCAGGCTCCGGTCACATTGCCGGCGTGGTGAACCATCCGGCCAGCAAGAAATACCAGCACTGGACTGGCGGCGCGATCACGCCGACCGGCGCCGAATGGCTGGAGACGGCCGAGGAGCACCCGGGTTCCTGGTGGCCGTATTGGTGGGACTGGCTACGGCCAAAGTCCGGCAAGAAGAAGCCCGCTGTGGCGCCGAAGGACATGGGCCTTGGCGCCGCGCCCGGCTCTTACGTTCGCGTGCGCCTCCAGGACATCAAACTACCGTTGAAATAGCGTCCAGTGGCGGTGCCCGTTCAGTGTGACAGCAAAAGCGGGACCTTCGATGTGCGCAGCAATGTTCGGGTCACGCCCGGCAGGACGGATTGCTGAAGACGCGAATGCCGATAGCCGCCAAGGACGATCAGGTCAGCGTCACAGGATGTCGCCAGATCTAGAAGGACATGCGGAACTGAGCGACCTGTACTGTCCTCGTTGCGGACCTCGACCTTGTATCCGTGCCGGGAGACGTGCGCTCCGACATCCCAACCGGGGGCCTGACCGTAACCTGTTTCACCCGGATTCGCGTCGACCGCTGCAATCCAGACTTTCGCGTCATCCGACAGGACCAGCATGCTGTCATGCAGGGCGCGAGCCGCTTCGCGACTGGCATCCCAAGCAACGACCGCGCGGTTACCGACTGTCTCGCCGGTCCAGTCTGCGGGTAGAACCAGAACCGGACGACCGCCGCCCATCAGCACGCCTTCCAGCATGTCCGCATGGGGCTGCACCTCCGATTTATCGGGTGCGCGAATGCAGACCAGCGCCCAAAACGACAAGATCGCAATTTCGCTCCAGTGCCGCATCGATGATCGCCTGACCGTGGCGCTGGTCCCCGAGTTTGATATTGGAACTGCCTGCCTCCAGTCCGCGCCATTCCAAATACTCAACCATGTCTGCAGGATCGGCGTCGCCTTTCCCGGCCTCATCGCAACAGAACACTGTAATCTCCCGCGCTGCGCGCAGAAACGGAATCGCGGCTGCGGCTGCCCGCGCCGACGCGGCCAATCCAGTCCAGAAGCTCGCCTGCACCGCCGCTGGGCCACCAAATCGGCCATTTCCTTGATGATGCTGTTGGCTGGTCAATGAGCGATACGACTTTGACATGCGCCTCGAACCGGCGCGCGAGATCGAAACCGGCGTCCAGTACCAATCGATCCACCTCGACCGGACTTTCCAGATCGTGTTGTCCTGTCAACGGCACTAATATCGTTTTCATCGAGATCTCCCAACACGTTCAGCCTACAGTCGCTCAGCGTTCAGTTGTTGTTCTCTATCAAATCCAACCTTTGAGACAAAAATGAACCAGCCTCCGTTTTCCCGAACGCGCGAGCCCTTAGCGACGAGCAAGGCGCGCTCTGGCTCGGGAGAGCGGCAAGTTTCAGTCACCTTTCGTTTGACAGACCGCCGAGGGAAATTTGTATGGGATTGAGCCGGCATCCTTCGAGGTGGCAACAGCGCCGGCAACCAGGACATCCCGATATGAAATTGAAGCTGAGCATACGCCTTGATACCCCTACCGGGGGCCGGTTTGGCCCGGGAAAGGCTGCCCTGCTTGAAGCGATACGAACGTCCGGTTCCATTGCCGGCGCTGCGCGCGCGCTTGGCATGTCCTATCCGCGCGCGCTCAAACTGGTCGAGAGCATGAACGTGTTATTTTGCTCGCCCCTGATTGAGTCGAGCCATGGCGGAAAGGATGGCGGCGGCGCCGTGCTTACTGAACAGGGGCTCAAAGTGCTCGCATTGTATGATGCGCTTTGCCAGCACGCGGCGCGGGCAACAAAAGCGAGCCGCAGCGAGATCGCATCGATGATAAAGCCTCCAAGGGGCTAGTATCGATATAAATCACCATTTAGAACGATGGGATGCGTTCAGCCTCGCCCCTGGTAACACATGAGCACCCCCAGGACGTGCTCGGCGCAGCGCTCGGCTTTGCGAAATCGGGTGCCGAGGTTGCGCTTGTCATCGTCACGGCGACCGAAGGCGGCGCGGTGCGGACCCCCGGCGCCCTGATGGCTGTATCCCGGAGAGGCGATTCTGCAGGCTATGTCTCAGGCGGTTGTATCGATGCCGATGTCCGCCTGAACGCCATGGAGGCATTGAATTCCGGCCAGTTGCGCAAACTGCGATACGGCGCGGGCTCACCCTTCCTCGATATCCGCCTGCCCTGCGGCGGCGCCATCGAAATCCTAATTGTGCCGAACGTCACTCTGGAAACGATCGCCGGGATGCACGAACGGCTCGACAACAGAAAGACTATGCGGTTCGCCGTGCTGGCCGCGGGTGATATCCAACTCGACGTCGCACCCGGTGAGGCGCCCCTGTTCCAGACGGTCTACTATCCGAAGCTGTCGTTGAGGATCGCTGGTCGCGGCGCCGACTGTATCGCGCTGGCGCGGCTCGCATCTGCCAGCGGGTTGAATTTGCACCTTCAGCTCCCCGACGAAGCCGACTTCGAAGCAGTTCGAACTGCGGGTATCGGACGCGCAGAGCGCCTCACCACGCCGTGCAGTCTCGCGCCCGTCGAAGACGATAGCTCGACGGCGTTCGTATTGATGTTCCATGATGCGCACTGGGAAGCTGCGTTGCTCAAACAGGCGCTGGGTGGGTCGGCCTTCTTCATTGGCGCTGTCGGCAGTGCAAAAACCCATGCCAAGAGATGCGAGAGCCTGAGAGCGGCTGGGATGTCCAAACGCGACATCCAACGAATCCGGGGGCCTGTCGGTCTCGTGCCATCCATGCGCGATGCGTCGATGCTCGCCATCTCCACACTTGCCGAGATCGTTGATGCCTTCCACACAAAGGAGGCAGTCCATGTTTGATCGCACTGCAATCCTGCTGCTCGCAAGCGGCCTGTCCTCCCGGTTCGGCACGGGTGACAAGTTGATGGCCGATCTTGATGGCCGTCCCGTGCTCGCGCGCGCCGCTGGCGCCCTCGCCAATCGCCCCGTTGCCAAGCGTGTCGCCGTGGTCGGCACGGACCAGGGTGCACGCGCGGCCTGCCTTGAAGCCCTGGGCTTCGAGATTGTCCTCAATCCGGCACCTGAGGACGGTCAGGGCCGCACACTGGCGATCGGCAGCCGATATGTCCGCGACGCGACAGAGGCCGACAGCGTGTTGATCCTGCTTGGCGATATGCCGTTCGTGACGGACACGCATCTTGAAGGATTGGCGCAAGCTCTTTCACAAGGCGCCAGCGCGGCGATGTCGGAAACGGGAGGCAGGCTTTCGCCCCCTGCCGTGTTCCGTTGTGATCACTTCGACCAACTGGCGGCTGTTACGGGAGACCGTGGGGCACGCCGGATCTTCGAGACCATCCCGGCGAGACAAGTCGTGGCGGCCGCCCCTGACTTGCTGATGGACATTGATTGCGGCCTCGACCTTCAACGCGCAGAGGAGCTGCTGAATGGCTGACGGTTTGGTACTTCCGGGAAAGGCCCCGCTGATTGACCGATATGGGCGGCAGGTCACTTACCTGCGCCTGTCTGTGACTGATCGCTGTGACCTGCGCTGCACCTACTGCATGTCCGAAATCATGAAATTCCTGCCGAAGGCAGAGCTTCTCTCGCTGGATGAACTGGACCGGGTCGCGACGGCTTTCGTTGAACGGGGCGTTCGCAAGATTCGGCTGACAGGCGGAGAACCGCTCGTCCGCAAGGACGTCGGATACCTGATCGACCGTCTCGGGCGCCTCAAGGGCCAGGGGCTGGACGAGCTGACCCTGACGACGAACGCCACGCTGCTGGCTGACCATGCCGACGGCCTCATGCGCGCCGGCGTACGCCGGGTGAATGTCTCACTGGACTCTCTGGACCCTGCCAACTTTGCGGAGATTACCCGGCGCGGCGACCTTTCAAAGGTCTTGAACGGCATCGATGCTGCGCTTGAAGCCGGCCTCAAGATCAAGATCAACACGGTCGCGCTAAAGCACCAGAATGTGTCCGAAATACCGGACATGGTTGAATGGGCCCACGCGCGCGGCATGGATATGACACTGATCGAGGTCATGCCGCTTGGCGACACGGGCGAAGACCGTATCGACCAATATATTCCACTGCCGATGCTTCGCGACGTTCTGGAAACGCGCTGGACCCTTACCGAGGAAACCAGTCGCGATCCGATCGCCGGACCATCCCGCTATGTGCGCGTCAAGGAAACCGGGGGACGACTTGGCTTCATTACCCCGCTTACCAACAATTTTTGTGCAGGTTGCAACCGGGTTCGCGTCACGTGCACAGGTCGCATCTACATGTGCCTCGGGCAGGATGACCATGTTGACCTGCGCTCCGCCCTGCGCGAGGCGGCAGACCCGTCCGTGGCGCTTGATGCCGCTCTCGACAAGGCGCTTTTCGCCAAGCCGGAAAAGCACGATTTCGAAATCAAACGGCGCGGAAGCGCGCCAGCGCTTCCGCGTCACATGTCCACGACGGGAGGCTGAGCGATGGCACGTCTCCTCTTCTTCGGGCGGCTTATGGATGCGTTCGGCACCAGCAACGAAACACTCGCCCTGCCTGCCAACATTGCTGACACGTCTGCTCTCAGGTCATGGCTGGACAATGACCGTCAGTTAGGCGGCATTCTCTTGGAAAAGACCGTTCGGGTCGCCATAAACGACACGATCGTGTCTGAGCCGTGGCCCATAGCCGATAGCGACGAGATCGCTTTCCTGCCTCCGGTCGGCGGAGGGTGAGCGTGATCACGCTAACGGACTCCCCTTTTGATGCGGCAGAAGCGCTTCGCGACTTTGAAAAACGCGCGATCGGCGCAGGCGCAATTGTGAGTTTTTCCGGCCTCGTCCGGGGCACCAGCAAGCTCGGCAAGGTGAAGATGCTCCACCTGCAGGCCTATGCCCCGATGACCCAGCGCGGCATCGCAAAGGCAGCAGCGGACGCGAACGCACGTTGGTCACTTGATGCGCTAACGGTTATTCATCGCACGGGCGACCTCGCACCGGGAGAACCCATCGTGTTCGTCGCGACCGCCTCGGCACACCGGCGCGCTGCTTTCGAAGCCGCCGATTTCCTGATGGACTATCTCAAGACCGAAGCCGTTTTCTGGAAAAAGGAAACGACGGACTCTGGCGCACACTGGGTCGAACCGCGACCTGAAGATTACGCAGACCGCGATCGCTGGTCAAAGACAGGAACCTGAACTGATGCATGGCATAAATGAATCCCTGGAATTCATCCCGGTACGAATTGCCGTTCTGATCGTCAGCGATACGCGAACGGTTGAGACCGACACGTCCGGCACCCTGCTGGCCAATCGCATCCGGTCGGCGGGCCATGAAGTGGCAGACCACCGAATCGTGGCCGATGAAGTGACCGCGATCCGCAGCACGGTATCGGCGTGGATCGCAGATCCGGATGTCGATGTGGTCATTTCCAGCGGCGGGACGGGCCTCACCGGGCGCGACGTCACGCCCGAAGCGGTCACACCATTGTTTGAAAAGACCATCGACGGCTTTTCCGTCATCTTCCATCAGGCCAGCTTCCAGAGCGTCGGGCTCTCGACACTGCAGTCGCGCGCCGTCGCAGGGCTTGCGGGCGGGACATTCATCTTCTGCCTCCCGGGCTCGAATGGCGCGGTGAAGGATGGTTGGGACAAGGTTATCTCGTTGCAGCTCGACAGCCGCCACAAGCCCTGCAACCTCGTCGAACTCATGCCGCGCCTGCAGGAGCGTTGAACGATATGAACGACCTGTCTCACATCGGCCCCGATGGCCGCGCCCGCATGGTGGACATTGGCAGCAAAGTGGAGACCGAGCGTACCGCGATAGCGGCGGGACTCTTGCGCATGGCGCCGAACACGTTGCAGCGGGCGCTCAGCCGCGACACCAAGAAAGGCGATCCGATTGCCATTGCCGAACTGGCAGGCATCATGGGCTCCAAACGCACCTCGGACCTGATCCCGCTCTGCCACCCCCTGCCCCTGACCAGCGTGACGGTATCCATCGAACGCGACAGTGATGCGGATGCCTTGCGCGTGATCGCCACGGCTAAGACGACCGGCAGGACGGGCGTGGAAATGGAAGCGCTCACTGCCGTGTCCGTTGCCTGTCTCACCCTCTACGACATGCTGAAAGCCATCGACAAGTCGATGGTCATCGAAGGTATCGAACTGATCGAAAAGACCGGCGGGAAGTCTCGCGACTACCGGAAACCGTCGTCATGAGCGGATTGATCAGCGTCGACGAGGCGCTGGCGCTTCTCGCGCAACATGCCCTCACCCTTCCGGTCCAGACAATACCCCTGGCTGCTGCGCTCGGCGCAAGGCTGGCCACCCCTGTCACGGCAAAGGTATCGCGGCCGCCTGCAGCCGTGTCGGCGATGGACGGCTATGCCGTTCAGCTGTCGGATGTCGGCGCGCCCGGCGCGCGATTGCGCGTCATCGGCGACGCCCCGGCTGGCCGACCTTTCGCAGGCACCGTCGGAAAAGGTGACGCCCTGCGCATCTTTACCGGCTCTGTCATTCCCGAAGGTGCCGACCACGTGGTCATCCAGGAAGACGTAGACCGAAACGACGATACGCTGGTCTGTCACAAGGCCTATGATACAGCGCAATTCGTCCGCGCTATCGGCATCGACTTTGCCGAAGGCGACGAATTGCTCAGCGCAGGCTGCTTGGTCGGCCCGGCAGGGCTCTCCATTGCAGCAGCAGCCAATCATGGGACGCTCAGCATCTATCGGCGTCCCCGCGTGGGCATCCTCGCGAATGGTGATGAATTGCGCGAACCGGGATCGGCCCTTGAACCCGGACAGATCGTCAATTCCAATCCCGAAGGGCTGGGCGCGCTTATCCGGCAATGGGGCGGCGAGCCGGTTGACCTGGGCGTCGCCGATGACGCGATGGACTCGATCCGCACCAGGATCGGCGCGGCACCGGGTATCGACATTTTCCTGCCGGTCGGTGGCGCATCCGTCGGCGATCATGACCTGATGCGGCCCGCTTTCGCTGACGCCGGCTTCACGCCCGTCTTCGAAAAAGTCGCCGTCAAGCCAGGCAAACCGACATGGTTTTCCACGCGGGGTGACCGGCGCGTCCTCGGGCTGCCCGGCAATCCCGCGTCAGCCTTCGTCTGTGCTCACCTGTTCCTGAGGCCATTGATCGAAGGCGGAATGCGACGCGCGCTTCTCAATGCGCGATCCGTCAGCGCGTTGCCGGGTCCGGGGCGCAGAGAGACCTATCTCCGCGCGTGCGTGCATGCCGACACTGATGGCGTGCTCAGCGTGGAGGCCGCCGTCAATCAGGACAGCTCGCTCATTCGTCCGTTCCTGACGGCCAATGCCCTGATCCGCAGGCTTGCCGATGCGCCGCCTGTGGCGGCAGGCGATCTCGTCGAAGTCCTGATGATCGCGCCGCTCGAATAGGTCCCGCCCCTTGCCCATCCTGCTAGCGATCCTCTTTTTCATTACTGCCAGTTTCTATGCTGCGGTCGGTTTCGGTGGCGGATCGACCTATAATGCCCTGCTCGTCCTGAATGGGACCGACTACCGGATTCTGCCGTCGATCGCGCTGGGCTGCAACATCATCGTTGTCACGGGCGGGGTCATTCGGTTCTGGCAGGCGGGGCACCTGCGGATCGCGCGTCTCGTTCCCTTCCTTGCCGCATCCATTCCCGCAGCCTGGCTTGGCGGGCGTTTGCCGGTTTCAGAAACCATGTTTGTCGGCCTGCTCGGCGGGGCGCTCTTGTTGTCAGGCCTGCACCTCGTATTCCAATCCGCCCCGGAAGCAACGTCGGATGAGAATGAAAACAAAGTCTCCGCCATCATCGGTCTCGCCGTCGGTGGGAGCATTGGCCTTGTGTCGGGCCTAGTCGGCATCGGCGGCGGCATCTTCCTGGCACCGGTATTGTACATGTTGAAATGGGGGCCTCCACGCCAGATTGCGGCGGCCTGCAGCCTCTTCATCCTCGCCAACTCGTTTTCCGGCCTCACCGGACAGATCATGAAGCTTCAGGACACCGATGTCCTTTCTCTTGTATTGCCTTACTGGCCGCTGCTGCCTGCGGTGCTTGTCGGCGGACAAATCGGCTCATGGTTCGCGGCCCAGGGCCTTCAGGCCAATTGGATCAAGCGCCTTACGGCGGTTTTGATTCTTTATGTTGCTTGTCGACTGCTCCTGCGCTGGACCAGCCTTTCAGGTCTGGTTGGTTAGACGTTACGCAAGGCCCCGGCACGGCATTTCAAACCGCTCGAAACAATATACTCCGAGTCCTGCGGAAGCCGAATTTGATGGCTTGACGGCTGGGCTTGGAACGATTCAGCTATGCCCATGATCCGCACCGGCTTTCTTTCCTCATCAGACCGTATTGAGCTTGAGGCTTGCGTGCGTCGCCAGCGC
>NZ_JBDNGN010000092.1:0-4530 GCF_041689225.1 Hyphomonas sp.
GCGAGCAGGCCGGTGCCGGCCGAAGGCTCCAGCACGCGGTCGGTCGGCGTGATCGCGGCGGCGGTCGCAGCGATCAGGCCGAGCGGGATCGGTGTCGAGAACTGCTGGAAAGCCTCGCTCTCCTCGGAACGGCGCGTGTGCGTGGGGAGGAGGCCAGCGATCCTGGCCAACATTGGCAACGCGGCGGCCGGAGATCCGGCTTTGCGCAAAAGCGTTTTTCCGTATTTGCGCAGGAACAGCACTGATGCCGCTTCGCAGGCGTCATAGGCGGTCTTCCAGTCCCAGGCGCCGGACGCATCGGAGGCACCGATGGCCGTTTCCATTGCGGCGCGCAGAATCGTGGCATTGATGCGTTGCCCCTGTTCGAGATGGGGAAGAAGGCGTTGTGCTGCCTGATGAATGGCGATGGCCGGGTCAACGGCAGCGTGAACTGGCGCAGCCGGAAGGGCTGCGGTGGCGGAAGCATGGAACATGGAGGGAACCTCACGGAGAGCGGACAAGGGATGAACCGGGCGGTGCTCTCTCTCGACCCCACCGGCTCAAACCCTTCCCGGCCATCCTCTTCCTCTGATCGCGGCTGTCAGCCGAAGCGCCGACCGGCGGCGGTGAAGCTGTAGTCGTTGGCGAGCATCATCTCGTCGATGACGATGTCCGAGGTTTGATGCTCATATTCCCGCTCAAGCTGGCTGTAGAGCCAGCGGGCGAGATCGCGCAGCGCCTCGACGATCTCGTCCTCGGCATCGGCGGTCATGTGTCGATAGGTCTGGCTGTCCCGCTCCACCGAGATCGCCATGCAGTGCTCGTGATAATAATAACCGCGATGCCGGATCTCGGCTTGGAGCTGGTAAAAGTTGCGTCGTTGGATTGATTGCAATGCACCAGCGATCCGATGAAGCTCAGCATCCTGTGGTGCGTGATCACGGATGTGGCGCGCGGTATCCTTCACATAGGAATAGGCGCCCTCAAAACACGCGCCGTCGCCCTGGCTCCAGAAACCGCGATACCAGATGCAGGATTGCTGGCGCGTGCCCCCGCCATAGAGGCGCACCGGACGGGTTTTCAACCGAACGCCAAGAATGGCGCAGATCGCCTCGAAATCTCGGGCGACGAATTCGGACCAGTCATCGTCGGGTGTGCTTTCGCGATACCATGCACGTGCCTTCTCCTTTGCCTCGGTGGAAAGCTCGTCGAGGCGATAGACGGTCGTTTCAACGATCTGTGGCATCGCCCGATCCCCCTTCATCGAGCGTGATGGCGAGCCAGCTATTGGTGTCGCTCCAGGCGACGGTTTTCTGCGTGCTCAGGTCCAGCACATGCGCGCCGCCGCCAAAGGCGTTGATGCGCGGTCGCGAACAGGTATTGGCCCATTCGAACCCCCAGCGACTGGTGAGTGCGAATTCCTTGGCGCAACGCAGAACGAAGGTGATGACGCGCTGGGGATCGCCAGTGCCATCATCGCGTATCCAGAGCTTCGTGCCGCCGTGCTCGGGCTGGATGGAGAGCAGGAAGCCATCGGACGGCGGGTCTTCCTCCGCGCCGTCTTCGGATAGCCTGTTGTAGAGATCGAGCGCGCGAGCGGCATTGTCGAGTGTGCCGACATCGAGCAGGCACGAGAAATGGGTGAAATAGTCGGCCATGGAAAAGCTCCTGAAACGAAAGAGCCCGGCGATTGACCGGGCTCGGATGACGGGATGGGATTGGCAGCGTCGATCAGCCGGTCGCGGCGAAGGGATCGACATCGCGGTGGATCGGTTGGGCACGGCCCATCCAGGGTTCGGGGCGGATACAGCGCACCCAATCGGCAAAGCCCGGAATGAAGCCGAGATCCTCGCGCACGTGCTGTTCGCCAATCAGCCGCACGGGTACGACGCGGCCGGTGGAAATCGTGATGGTCGCGCCGAAGAAACGCTCCAACATGAAAATGCCTTCGGCATGATGGCGCAAAGCGCGATGCCGAAAGTCGTCTGTGATCGCCTTTGATTCATCGAACCATTGGTGAAGGGCCAGATAGTCGTCGGCTGTCCCGCCCCATTTGCGAACTGAGGAAAGCGCGTGATGATAACAATGTCCCATGTCCGCCTCCTCACCATTCATGGCCGTGGTTTTCGGAACTGGTGAACCGCTCATTGTAATCGAGCGAGATCGTCCGGTCTGAGACGTCGAAGACGAACTCGCCATAAGCGCCGTCATTATTTTCCCAGCCGCAATGGGTGTTGGACAGAAAGGCGTAGGCAAGCCGTTCGATCGCATCGCGGACGCCCAAACGGACTGGCAGCGGTTGGTCCACGCCCCATTCCACCAGAGCGATCTCGATTTCGGCGGATGGCAGATCGACGACTTTGTCGTCGCTGGTCTTGGCTTCGATATTTTCAACCTGGCCGCTGTCGCCATAACCATCGAACACGACGGTGACGGTTGCGATGCCGGTGGCGGCGAGCACATCGAAAAGAGCGGCTTTGTTCTGCGATAAAACCTGAGCGTTAAGTTCCGCTTCGCGGGCGCGTTCAGCTTCCCATTTTGCATAGTCAAAGCTCGGCGCCGGCGATGGCGCTGGATTGGTATCGGTCATGTCAAACTCCAAAATTACGAAAACCCGGCTGATCCCTGTCATTGAGGGGCCGGGCATCTGGTGAAGGTTGGAAAAAGCGGCGGAGCAGCTGTTGCTGCCCCGCCCGCCCGCGATTATTCGGCTGCGATCATCGCGGGATGCTCCTCGTCGCAGTCGGCTGCTGCGTCTTCCTCGTCGTCGGCAAGGAAGGCTGGCAGCGCCTGGGTCTCATCTGCGGCCTCATCGGGTCCATCGACACTGTGCAAGAGCTCAGTCGGCCGCAATGGCTCGGGCAGCCAGCCGCTATTGGTGAGCAGACGCTCGGCCTCCTTGGCCATGTCGCCTTTCTTCAGATGATCGATGAGCTGCGCGGACTGTTCGCCCTTGGCCTCGCGCACCGCTTCCAGAATGCGGGGCTTGGTGACGCGACCGAGATAATTGGCGACGGTTGGCTGCCATCCCACATTCACCATGTCGAGCCCGACGGCACGGGCCAGCCGGTCGGCATCGCCAAGACGACGGCTCAGGCTATGCTGCGAAAGCCCTGCGCCACCGTAGCGATCGACCTTTTCATGGAGTGCATTGACGCCAAAGCTGACGCAATGGGCGAGCAAGGCCGAGCGGCTGGCGTCATCGAGCGTGTGTAGCCAGTCCCACAGCGCATCTTCGTCGGTGGGCAGATCGGCTTTCCATTCGTCCTGACGAGCGGTGATGGCCTTGGCGGATACGCTGTCTTTCAGGTCATCCGCCTGAACGGAGAAGAAGATATGCCGCACCGAAGCTTCGAGGCATCCGCCCGACGATGACGTGCGCTGGAAAGTGTCGAGCACCAGCTTGTACAGCAGCGCTGTCAGGGCGACGTGCGGGTTGTTGGCCAGTGCATCACGCAATGCCAATGTCCGGTGCGCGGTCAGCTCGGTGAGGAGCCGGTCAGGCAGCGGCTTGATGACTTCATCGTCATCCTCGTCTGCATCCGGTTCGCTCTGGCCGCCGATGGTGATAACGGCACGCCCTGCGGTCGGCATGGAATGCTCCGACGATGCCAAGCCGCTCCCGGATTCAGGATCACCGTCGTTCTCGATGACGGTAGGAGCCTCATCCGCGGGACGAACATAGCCGCGATCAACCGACAGGCTGCCGTCATTGTCGATGCTGACAAAGACACCAGCGCGCGCGATGTCGGCGGGATCATAGATGACGGGGCGATCGCCAAAGGCGGCCTGGGCCTGTTCGATTTCGCCGAGCCGTTCGTCGACCTCGTCGGGAAGTTCGTCGGCGCCCTCATATTCGGCTTCGATCCGGGCATATTCGGACTGGAGTACGTCGAACGCCGCTTGTTCCTCGGGTGTCAGGTCGGTCTGAGTGCCGGCCAGTTCGCGCAAGCCATGGGCCGCGTCATAGGGATGGGTGATTGCGACCGCGATCCACTTCCAGCCTTCGTTGGCGACCTCCTCGGCGATGGTCTTGAGTTTTTCGGCGACCAGCTGATCGAGGAGACTTGCATCCTGCAGCCAGCCACCGTCGTCGCTCTGGAACAGGTCACGCAGGACGGTGCCGCCCGCCTGTTCATAGGCATCCAGACCAATGAACTGTGCCCGCTTGTCGGATGCGCGAACCGTGCTTTCGGTCAGCATACGGCGGATCTGATAGGGCTCCTTCGACCATGACGTCGAAATCGAGTCCCAGACCTGTTCCTGACGGACATGGTCGCAGGTGACGGCGAACGCCATCAGTTGTTCAAGCGACATACCGTCTTGCGCATAGACCTCGTGCAGGACGGGTGAGACCGAGGCGAGGCGCAGCCGCTGCTTGACCACGTTCACCCCGACGAAAAAGGCCGCCGCGATGGCTTCTTCGGATTGGCCCTTTTCGCGCAACGCCTGGAACGCACGGAACTGATCGAGGGGGTGGAGCGCCACACGCTGGATGTTTTCGGCGAGCGAGTCATCTTCGGCCAGGATGTCGGTGGACCGATCCCGCAC
>NZ_JBDNGN010000093.1:0-2337 GCF_041689225.1 Hyphomonas sp.
AACCTCAACGCCAAGGAATACAGCCGCTACGGCTCGGCGACCCACAAGCAGGTTTATATCTATGGCCGTCTCGACATGGGCCTGACGACATTGCCGCCCGGTGTGGGCATGGCTTGGGGCGTTGGCGGCTTCCTGCTGACACCCTTCCTGCAAAAGGTCGGTGCCGACGGCCGTGCCAAACTACGCGCACGGGTTGGTGCAGAGCTCAAGACAACGTTTGCCAGCCATTATACGTCCGAGATATCGCTCGCAGAAGCGTTGCAACTGCCGGTCGTCGAGGCTTACAATCGACGTGCAACGGGTGAGAAATACCTGATCAATCCAAACAAATAGCATCGCTTGACAGGCGGTGCAGAACGCAGAATTTCGCCGTCACAATCTTGGAAATCGGGCCATTGCGGCCCGATTTCCGGCTGTGTCTGGCGGGATTACGCTTGCCGGGCGAAAGTCGCAGGCTGAACTCGCTGGCCAGCGTGCAAGTATTTGTATGATCTCTCAATCAGCCTATTCAAGGCGTCTGGAAGGAAAGCGTTCATGTCGTTCTTGATCCGGAATATCGCTTTTTGTGGTGCGTTGCTGGTCTTGGCAGCCTGCTCCCCATCGCCTTCAGAACAGGCGAATGAAGACGCTCCCCTGAAGGCATGGCGACCGTTCGCAGCCGACAGTCCCTGGAACACGCCTATCCCGGAAAGCCCGGAGATCGATGCACAATCCAAGGGGCTGATCAGCGATTTTGCGGGCGGTGGCAGTCTCTATATCAATATCGCCGAATGGTCCGTGCCGGTTTACTACATCGATATGGATGAGACGCCGAAACATGAGGTCTTTGATCTCTATCCCGGTCAGTACGGTCGCGGTTTCGAATTGCCGCGTGAGATTCCGATCCCCGACGGAGCCCAATCCGCCCGGCCGGAAGGCGGCCTCGGCTATATTGCCATCGTGGACAGGGCGCGGAACCTGGAATGGGATATGCGCCAAGCCCACCAGCGCGATGATGGTCGTTGGTTCACCGGCTTCGGGGCCATCACCAATCTGCGCGGAATGGGTGTGTCGCCGCCCTGGAACGAAGTGGAGCAGCCAAATCTTGTTGCAAGCGCGCTCGCATCCGGATTTCCGCTAACGGCGGGTCTGATCCGGGTTGAGGAAATCAATTCCGGCCGGATTCCCCATGCCCTGATGTTTGCCTATCCTGGCGCCGCGACAGGTGGCTTTACTTCCCCTGCGAGCACGGCGTTGCCGGTGGCAGAAAGTGGGGATGTTGCCGCACAGACCGGGATGCCGCTGGGCGCCCGCATCCAACTCGATCCGGCGTTTGATGTTGAGGGTTCGGCTCTCTCGCGCGAGGGCAAGATTATCGCCCGGGCCCTGCAGGACTATGGCGCCTATCTGGGCGAGTCGGCGGGCGGCAATGTCCTGTTTGCCGAAAGCGCGCCGACGCAGCTTAAAGCCTGGGACGGCACGCTGGCCTCAGGTGAATTGCAGGCCGTCTTCACGCCCGAGATGATGGCGAAGCACTTTCGTCTGATTGCAATGGGTGATGTCCTGCCGGGTCCACCGCCAGACTAGTCCAGCCTAGCTGGGCAGCGACGTATCGTAAGGGCTGTCGAGCGAGAAGACCGGGATCCTGGCAACGATCTCGAAACCGCTTT
Source organism: Hyphomonas sp. (assembly GCF_041689225.1). GTDB lineage: Bacteria > Pseudomonadota > Alphaproteobacteria > Caulobacterales > Hyphomonadaceae > Hyphomonas. The sequence continues at coordinate 1,650 of NZ_JBDNGN010000093.1, forward strand.
CATCTTTCAGGTCATAGGTGCCGCTCATCATGCCGGAGGGGGCCGCGAGCGGTGCGCCGGACGTGTAGCTGAAGCGTTCGCCGGGCATGAGTGTCGGGGTCTGGCCAATCACGCCTTCGCCATCGACGGCCTGCAGGCGGCCCTGCGCATCGACGATGCGCCAGTGGCGGCGCAGGATGGTCCAGGTCTGTTCGCTCTCGTTTTCGACATCGACCGTGTAGGACCACATGAAGCGGCCCCGCGATGGTTCTGATTCGTCATGCATGAATTTCGGGCGCACGCGGATGCGCACGCCTTGCGTGATTTCTTCATACAGCGGGGGAGCGTGTCGGCGTGCCATTATGCGAAATTGCGTTGAATTCCTTCACACACTGTTAAGCGCGCGAAGAACGTCGGCTTCAAGGTCGTCAGCGTCCTCCAAACCGACTGAAAAACGGATCCAGCTGCGGTCCAGACCCATGGCGGCCTGCTCAGCATCGGTGAGCGCGCGATGGGTGGTGGTGGAGGGGTGACAGGCGAGCGACTTGGTGTCGCCAAGGTTGTTGCAGATGTCGACAAGTTCCAGGGAATTCAGGAATTTGAAGGCCCCTTCCTGGCCGTTCTTGACCGACAGCGCGATCATCGTTCCGCCGCTGGTCATCTGGCGCTTGTGGACGGCGTAGTGCGGGTGATCCTTGCGGTGGGGATA
>NZ_JBDNGN010000094.1:0-5110 GCF_041689225.1 Hyphomonas sp.
ATCACCGCGACAGCGATCGAGCTGACCCGGAAAGAAGACGCGCCGTCGGTTCGCGCCCTTGGCCACGCGGAGAGCGCATCGTCCGATCCGTTGCGGGGCGAGTTATTCCGCTGTGCCCGCCTGGGCGAGGCTGGCCAGCATGATGCCGTCTGCCTGCGGGCCTGGGCGGAGAACCGCGAACGATTCCTGGCGCCCGGATCACGGCCCGCCGAGCGGCTACCGACCGCAACCGTCTCATCGAGCCCAGTGGACACCGTCCCTGCCAAAATCGCTCCGACCCAGCCCGTTGCCGTCGATCCCCAACCAAGCGAGGCGCGATAACATCATGGGCGGCACCGGCGTCATCGACCATTTCCTGGAAGTCTTCACCCGCTATATCGATTCCGGCTTCGGTCTGCTCGGTGGCGAAGTCGCCTTCATCGCCACGACGCTGATCGTGATCGACGTGACGCTCGCCGCCCTGTTCTGGAGTTGGGGCGCCGACGACGACATCATCGCACGGCTGGTCAAAAAAACGCTGTTCGTCGGCGTGTTCGCCTACCTGATCGGCAACTGGAACAATCTCGCCCGCATTGTCTTCGAGAGTTTTGCCGGTCTCGGTCTCAAGGCTTCCGGAACGGGCTTCACCACCGCCGATCTCCTTCGCCCCGGCAAGGTCGCGCAAACCGGCCTCGACGCCGGGCGACCACTACTCGAATCCATTTCCAGCCTCATGGGCTACTGGTCGTTCTTCGAGAACTTCATTCAGATCGCCTGCATGTTTTTCGCATGGGCACTGGTGTTGCTCGCCTTCTTCGTTCTCGCCGTCCAACTCTTCGTCACGCTGATCGAGTTCAAACTATCGACCCTGGCGGGCTTTGTGCTGATCCCCTTTGGCCTCTTTGGCAAATCTGCATTCATGGCCGAGCGGGTGCTCGGCAACGTCATCTCGTCAGGCATCAAGGTTTTGGTGCTGGCCGTTATCATCGGCATCGGCTCGACACTTTTCTCCGAGTTTACTGCGGGCTTCGGCGGTGCGACGCCAACGATCGACGACGCCATGGCCGTCGTTCTGGCTGCACTTTCCCTGCTCGGCCTCGGCATTTTCGGCCCGGGCATCGCCAACGGCCTCGTCTCAGGTGGCCCGCAACTCGGCGCGGGCGCCGCCATCGGAACCGGCCTTGCCGCCGGTGGCGCGGTCGTGGCGGCAGGCGCCGCTGTCGGCGCCGTCGCTTCCGGTGGCGCAAGTCTGGCCGGCGGCGCTGCCGCAGCAGCGCGCGGCGGAGCCGCAATGGCTGGCGGGGCATCTACCGCCTACAGCCTGGGCGCCGCCGGACAATCCGGCGCGGCGGGCGTTGCCTCCGGTCTTGGAAGCGTGGCGCGCGCTAGTGGCAGTGCTGCGATTTCGCCATTGAAGCGCGCGGCATCGCGCGCCGCCGACAGCATGAAGTCGAGCTTCTCCGCCGGCGCAAGATCGGCTTTCGAAGCAACCGGCGGCGCCTTCACGTCGGGTGCTGCCGGCAGTGATGCCGCTGAATCCGCGACCGCTTCTCCTGCGCCATCCGGCGAAGGCCCGCCCGCCTGGGCCAAACGCATGAAGCGCTCCCAATCCATGAGCCACGGGGTCTCAGCCGCAGCTCACGCCGTGCGATCCGGCGACGCCCACGGCGGTGGCTCCTCCATCAACCTCTCTGAAAGTGACCGATAATGTTCAAACGACCTTCCACCCACTTCGGGAAAACAACAGAGCCGGAGACGCCATATCAGCGGGCAAGCCAGGTCTGGGATGAGCGCATCGGCTCCGCCCGCGTTCAGGCAAAAAACTGGCGGCTGATGGCCTTCGGCTCACTGATCCTTTCGGCCGGTTTTGCCACAGCGCTCGTCTGGGAATCGGCACGGGGCAACATCGTGCCCTGGGTGGTGCAGGTCGATCGCCTCGGCCAGGCGCAGGCCATTGCTCCGGCGCAAGCCGACTATCTCCCGACCGATCCGCAGATGGCCTGGCACCTCGCCCGCTTCATCGAACAGGTCCGCTCGATCCCGGCCGATCCGATCATCGTGCGCCAGAACTGGCTCAGGGCCTACGAGTTCACGACCGATCGCGGCGCGCTGGCGCTAAACGATTATGCCCGTTCGAACGACCCCTTCTCGAAGATCGGAAAGAGCCAGATCGCTGTCGATGTCTCCAGCGTCATCCGGGCCTCGCCGGATAGCTTCCGCGTCGCCTGGGTCCAGCGGACCTATCAGGACGGTTCGCTGGCCGAGACCTCGCGCTGGACCGCCATCCTCACCATCGTCGTGCAGCCGCCGCATGACGCCGAAAAACTCCGGGCAAACCCGCTCGGAATCTACATCAACGCCATCAACTGGTCACGGGAGCTTGGACAATGAAGCCGTATTACCGGAAAGCCGGACAACCGGCTTCTCACACATTCACACCGACATCTAAATCGACGCCGGCATTCGCCGCCCTTCTGCTTTGTGCAACAACACTTGCAGGCTGCGCGACAGCGCTCAAGCCGCCTGAGATTTCTTACGACGAAGCCGCGCCCGCGACACTCAGCGCCGATCCGCCAGCACCGGTGCAGATCGTTGAGATCCCGCGCCCTCTTCCACTGCCCGGCCAGTTGAAGCCCGTGACGGGAACAGGCACGAAGCCGGTCCCCGAGCTGATCGATCCGGCCGCCCGTGTCAATCAAGCCAATACCGCCGCGCGAATGCAGCCGGTGCGTAACGGCTTCATCAACGCCATCCAGGTCTATCCGTTCACACAAGGGGCGCTCTATCAGGTCTATACCGCTCCCGGTCAGATCACTGACGTCGCCCTCCAACCCGGCGAACAGCTGGTCGGCTCCGGCCCTGTCGCCGCCGGTGATACCGTCCGCTGGATCATCGGCGACACCGAGAGCGGCGCGGGCGCCACAAAGCAGATTCATATTCTCGTCAAGCCGACCCGCGCGGAGCTGATGACGAACCTCGTCATCAATACGAACCTGCGCACCTATTATGTGGAACTACGTTCGACTGAACGGACCTATATGGCATCCGTATCCTGGCAATACCCGCAGGACCAGCTTATCGCGCTCCGCCGCCAGAATGTTCAGGCCGAAGCGACCCGGCCCGTCGCCTCCGGCGTGGATCTCGCTTCCGTCAACTTCCGCTACGCGATCGAGGGCGACCGTGCCCCCTGGCGACCATTGCGCGCCTTTGATGATGGTCGACAGGTCTTCATCGAATTCCCGCGCGGCATAGGACAAGGCGAGATGCCGCCGCTCTTCATCGTCGGCCCCGAAGGCAATACCTCCGAGCTGGTGAACTACCGCGTGCGCGGCAACCACATGATCGTCGACCGGCTTTTTGCCGCTGCCGAGCTTCGCCTTGGCTCGGGTAGCTCCCAGAAACGTGTCCGGATCGTACGTACCGATGGGAGGCCCGCGTCGTGAGTGACACTGGAATCCGGAAAGAGGACGACGGCGAAGGTGATGACGTCCAGCCCCTGGCTGGTGAACCCGTCAGTCCTGCGCCGATGCGGCTACGGGCCGATGCGCCGCGTGTAACGCGGCTATCGCGCAAGGTGCTGGCAGGAATCGGCCTCGTCGCTTGCCTCGGCCTCGGTGGCGCGTTGATCTACGCCCTTCAGACTCGCAACAGCGGAAAATCAGCCACAGAGCTTTACTCGACCGATAACCGCACCACGGCCGATGGGCTCGCCGGGCTGCCACGCGATTACACGGGGCCTCGGCTTGGCCCGCCATTGCCCGGCGATCTTGGCAGGCCAATTCTGAATGCGCAGAACGGAGGGCAGGCCGTACCGAATCCCGGAATGGCCAGCCCGAATCCCGGCATCAGCGCGGAAGAGCAGCGCAAGCTTCAGGAACTCGATGCCGCCCGGACAAGCCGGCTCTTCTCCAGCACGGAAACACGCTCGGCTTCGAGCATTGCAACGGCAGGCGCCTCGACCAGCCCGCCAGCCCTGCCGGATCTCACAAGTCTCGGCCTGGCGCCGCAACCGGCCACTCCGTCCGCGCAGGACCGCCAACTTGCTTTCCTCAACGCCGCGCCAGACAAGCGCACTGTCTCACCGGATCGCGTTGCCGCCCCGGCCTCTCCGAACATTCTACAGGCGGGCGCCGTGATCCCGGCTGCCCTCATCACCGGTATCCACTCCGACCTGCCGGGACAGATCACCGCGCAGGTGACTGAGAATGTTTATGACAGCCCCACCGGCCGCATCCTGCTCGTGCCGCAGGGAACCCGATTGATCGGCCAGTATGACAATAGCGTCGGCTTCGGCCAACGCCGCGTTCTCCTCGTGTGGAACCGACTCATACTGCCGAACGGCCGCTCAATCGTTCTGGAACGCCAACCGGGTGCCGACGCCGAAGGCTTTGCCGGTCTCGAGGACGGCGTGAACTATCATTGGGGAGACCTCTTCAAGGCCGCCGCACTTTCAACCCTGCTCAGCGTCGGCGCAGAGGCTGGATCGTCAGGCCAGGAAAGCGACATCGTACGTGCGCTGCGCCAGGGCGCGTCTAACAGTATCAGCCAAACCGGCCAGCAGGTCGTCAGCCGCCAGCTCAACATCGCACCAACATTGACTATACGGCCAGGCTTCCCCGTCCGCGTGATCGTCACGCGCGACCTCGTCCTGGAACCCTATGGAGGCTGACATGACGAAGCTGAAACTTGGTCCGCTCGCCGACGATAAGCCGGTGAAGATCACCCTCGAACTTCCCGCGGCGCTGCACCGTGATCTCACAGCTTACGCCGACGTGCTCACCCGCGAGGGCGGGCAACCTGTAACAGATCCCACAAAGCTCATCGGCCCCATGATCGCGCGCTTCATGGCGACCGATCGCGCGTTTGCGAAAGCGCGACGGAATCAATCTTAGATTTTCCTGATTACGCACCAACTTCAGCTAATTTGAGGAGGCGGTAGGGCATGGGCGGAGTGCGGACGGCGACGTAGCCGAGACGAGGCATCATGGCGGCGAGGTCGTAGCGACGATTGAAGCGATATTCGAATTCGGCGAGGTATCGGGGCACATGCTTTGAGCGGATGGCTCGGTAGGTTCCAGTCATAGCGTTCTTGATATTGGCGAGGGCGGTGTTGACCCACTTGAAAGCCGGA
>NZ_JBDNGN010000095.1:0-5534 GCF_041689225.1 Hyphomonas sp.
AGTCTGACCCGCCACGGCTTGATCGTGAAGAAGACGGGCCGCCGGATTGGCCTCGCGGAAATCACGCCCTCGGAGTTCGTGAAATTTTGTCTCTATTTCGCTGTCGTCCTGATGAAGGGGTTGGCCGTACGCATGACGCGGCCAAGCGGCCTCTCGGTCTGGTTCGCGCCGGATCGGCCGCGGCCCTGATATATCCTCTGGTCGGCCATGACCCTTTCCGGCATCCGCTTTGCCCGTACACCCGCCAGCGCAGATGTCGCCTTCTATTTCGAGGATACGACCCAGGGTGTGCCGCCGCCCGCTGGAAACCTGGTCCAGCTCAATTCCGCCTGCAATGACATCTCGAAAAGCCGTGTCGCCGATGTGTTCGCCAATGTCGCCGGCTATGCCCTGCGCCTTGACCCCCGCACCCATCTCGGACCGGCAGTGGAGAAGAGCGAAGCCAATGGCCTGCATGATGGCCGGATCGTTACCTGTCCCTGCGACCCTGCCGCAGGAAAGGCCTACCAGCATCTGGTCGACTCGTCCGATGGCACAACCGCCTTTGATTATCGCACGACCATTATCGGCCGTGTACCGCGGTTCGTTCTGGTCAAGACCAAACCCGCCGGCGACCGTTTCTCGATGCACAATGATACGGTGTCCTTCCGTCAACTGCCCGACGTTTTCTCGCCCGCAGAGCTCGACATCATCACGCGCTTTGCCGAAACCATGGCCCTTGACTGGGCCGCGCTCGATATCCTGCGTGATAGCAACTCTGGCCGCATCTATATCGTCGATGTCAACAAGACGGACACCGGCCCGGCGGTCGATCTCTCCTGGCATGACCGCAGCCGCGTCATGCGCGCCATTTCCCGGCATTTCCATGCGATGATTGCTGGCGTGGCCCGGCCAGACGTGACAGCAACAGCCCCGCAAGCTGCGCGGAACGCGCGCGAATCCATGAGAACAGGATACGTCATTGAAACTCCGCGTAAGGTCTGAGCTCTTCTACGATTTCCCGCACGATACGCAGGCCATTTTTGCGATCCAGGTCGCCCGCTCGACAGGCCAGGCCATCCTGTCGGAATCGCTCACCCTCTCGCCTGACACGCCGGTCATCCAGGACATGGCCGACATTCACGGCGAGCGGCGCTTTCGGGCCGCTCTCGCAGGTCGGACCAGCATCATATATGAAGCCACCATCGAGAACAGCACGCCCCGGCTCCTGTCGCCAGGCATCAGGCTGGAATCCTGGCTCGAACTGCCGCCGCCGGTGCTCGAATTCCTGCTGCCCAGCCGATACTGTCCGTCGGACAAGTTCATGTCCTTTGCTCATCGCGAGTTCGGCCGTCTCGCGCCCGGCAGTACGCAGGTCCTCGCCGTGCTCGACTGGGTCTACAATCATGTCGACTATGTTCCGGGCGCCAGCCATGCCGGCACCACGGCCGAGAACACATTTGTCGATCGCGCCGGTATCTGCCGTGACTTCACGCATCTCGGCATCAGTATATGCCGCGCGCTGAATGTGCCGTCCCGCGCCGTCAGCGGCTATGCCTGGAAAATTGATCCGCCGGACTTCCACGCCGTTTTCGAAGTCTATCTCGACGGCGCCTGGTGGCTGGTCGATGCAACCCGGCTCGTCCCTGTCGAAAACCTTGTCCGCATCGCCATTGGCCGGGATGCGGCTGACATTGCTTTCCTCACCACGTCGGGCAATTGCGAATGCCTCAGCCAGTCAGTGTCGGTCGAATTGCTCGGCGCTTGATTAGCGGTCAGCCCGCCAGCATCGCCGCGCGTACGGGGCGGAAACTGGTGCGGTGCAGGGGACTGGGGCCGAGCCGGGTCAGGGCTTCGGCATGGGCTGCGGTGCCATAGCCCTTGTGGCGGGCAAATCCGTAGCCGGGATGGCTTGCATCCAGGTCCTGCATCAGGGCATCGCGAACGGTCTTGGCGAGGATCGATGCGGCGGAAATGGCCGGCTCCGTAAGGTCGCCCTTGACGATGGCGCGGGCCTCGCAGGGCAGTGATTTCGGCAGGGCGTTGCCATCGATCAGGATCATGCCGAGGGTGCATTGGCTGGCGACGCCCTCCACGGCCCGGCTCATGGCAAGGAAAGTGGCCTCGCGGATGTTCAGCGTGTCAATCTCCTCAACGCTGGCATGGGCGACAAAGAAGGCCAGCGCCCGTTCGCGGATCAGGGGCGCCAGCGCATCTCGCCGGGCTTCGCTGAGTGCCTTGGAGTCGGTCAGCCCGGCTATCGGCGCAGACGGGTCCAGCACGACGGCGGCAGCTGTGACCGGGCCCGCCCAGGGGCCGCGTCCGGCTTCATCGACGCCGCAGGTGAAGAGAAGCCGTTGGTTCATCGTGCCAGTGCAACGCGAGTCGCCCTTGCTATCCACCCTTGGCTCAGCTTCATTGCCGTTTCTCCGAATCCCTGCCGATAGGACATTTCCGTCATGTTTGAATTCCTGGCCTCTCCCGCCTTCTGGGGCAGTCTTGCGACGCTGACCTTCCTGGAAGTCATTCTCGGGATCGACAATCTCCTGTTCGTGTCCATCGCCACTGGCAAGCTGCAGGGCAAGCAGAAGGCGCAAGCGACCCGCGTCGGCATATGGGGCGCCATGTTCCTGCGGATTGCGATGCTTGGCCTGATCTTCGTGATCATCGGCCTCGACAAGAACGCCCTTTTCCAGATGCCGCACGCCTTCGCCCAAATCCTGTCAGGCGGTGATGAAGCGCTGATGCGTCATGTCGAGGACGTGACAATAAAGGATCTGATCCTGCTGGCTGGCGGCCTGTTCCTTCTGTGGAAAGGCACACAGGAAATCCACTCCGCTGTCGAGGGCACGGGCCATGAGGAAAGTGATGCCAAGAGCGGCTTCACCGCAGTCATTATCCAGCTCTTCGTCATCAACGCCGTCTTTTCGCTCGACAGCGTGATCACGGCAGTCGGCATGACCGATGACCTGGTCGTGATGGTCAGCGCGGTTGTCCTGTCGACGATCGTCATGGCGTTTGCCGCCGACCCGCTCGCCAAATTCATCGGCGAACACCCGACCACCAAGATGCTGGCCCTGTCCTTCATCCTGCTCGTGGGCGTCGCCCTTGTGGCGGATGGCCTCGGCTTCCACATTCCCCGTGGCTACCTCTACTTTGCCATCGCCTTCTCGCTGGCCGTGGAACTGCTCAACATCCAGGCGCGCCAGAGCGTCCCGAAAACCGGAGACCATTGAATGTCAGCCCCCTATGCCATCCGTATCCATGAAACCGGCGGTCCGGAGGTTCTCAAGAAAGAATCCATCGACCCGAAACAGCCCGGCCCAGACCAGGCGCTGGTGCTCCAGTCGGCGGTCGGCCTCAACTTTATCGACACCTATTTCCGCACCGGGCTCTATCCGGCGAAATTCCCGTTCACGCCGGGCGGCGAGGGCGCTGGCGTGGTCGAAGCGGTGGGCGAGGGCGTCACTCATATCAAGCCCGGCGACCGGGTCGGCTATGTCGCATCTGGCACCTATGCGACGCATGTGACCCTGCCGGCGGCAAACCTGTTGCCACTGCCGGACAGTATCTCCGACGAAACGGCCGCCGCCGTGATGCTGAAAGGCCTGACGGCCTGGATGCTATTGTTCGAAATTCGTCCGATCAAGAAAGGCGACACGCTGCTCGTCTGGGCGCCCGTCGGCGGTGTCGGCAGCCTGCTCGTGCCATGGGCCGTCAGCCTTGGCGCGCGGGTGATCGCGGTCACTTCGTCGGACAAGAAAGCGGCCATAGCCCGCGCGTCCGGGGCCAGCGAAGTGATCGTCGGCTATGATAATGTCGCCGAGCAAGTGAAGGCCCTGACCGATGGCAAGGGCGTCGACGTGGCGCTCGACAGTGTCGGCAAGACCAGTTTCGATGGGTCCCTCAGCAGCCTGAAGCCGCGCGGCTGGATGATTTCCTACGGCAACGCATCCGGCGCGCCGGATCCCGTTCCGCCCGGACGGCTGGCGCAAGGCGGCTCGCTTGTTCTGACGCGCCCGACGCTATTCAATTTCATCGCAACGCCGGAAGCGCTGGCGCGGGGTGCCGGTCTCCTGTTCGGCGCGCTGAAGGATGGCACTCTCAAGGCGGATATCGGTCAGCGCTTTGCGCTGTCGGATGTCGCCGACGCCCATCGCGCCCTCGAAAGCGGAAAGACGATCGGCGCGACGATCCTGGTTCCCTGAGGCCAGCCATGGCGCTCAGGATTTCAAACCGGGATGCCCGCCGCCTCTGGCTCGACGCCCAGCTCCTGTCAGCAGCGCCGACCGGGCCGCTGGATCTCGCCGATATCATCCGTCGGCTCGGCTTCGTCCAGCTCGACACGATCCGCGTCGTTGCCCGCGCGCACGATCATATCCTGTGGAGTCGCAACCAGAATTTTCGCGAGCCGATGCTGGAAAAATGCCTCGCGCGCGACCGGCATGTCTTCGAGCATTTCACGCACGACGCGTCGCTTATCCCGATGGATTTCTATCCGATGTGGCGTCGTCAGTTCCGCCGCCTGGAGGAAAGGGTGCGCGGCTGGGAATGGCATCGCGGCATGCTGGACGAAGTCGGCCGCGCCGACATCCGCGCGCGCATCGAGGCCGAAGGCCCGCTCAGCACCAAGGCGTTCGACACCAAGATCGCGGGCAAGCAAGAGATGTGGCGACGCCCGCCGCACAAACTGGCGCTCGATTACATGTGGTATGCCGGGGAACTCTCGACCTCGCACCGCGAGAATTTCACGAAATACTATGACCTGACGCACCGCGTGATCCCGGATCACTTGCGCGAGGTCGAGCATCGCGATGCGGCGCAGGTCGATTGGCTGTGCCGCGAAGCGCTGGTCCGGCTGGCTTTTGGGACGGAAGGCGATGTGCAGCGCTTTTGGGCGGCGGCGGACTTGCCGGAAGTGAAAGCCTGGACAGCTGCGAATGCGGGTGAACTCGTGCCGGTCGAAATCGAATCCGCGAACGGCCAGTGGAGTGCCGCTCTGGCGCTGCCGGACATCGAACTCCGCCTCGCCACCACCCCCGCGCCGACCTCGCGCCTGCGCATCCTCAACCCGTTTGACCCCGTGATCCGCGATCGCAACCGTCTCACGCGCCTGTTCGGTTTCGACTATCGGATCGAGATTTTCGTGCCGGCTGCCAAGCGGCAATGGGGCTATTATGTCTATCCGCTGATCGAGGGCGACCGGTTCGTCGGGCGGATCGAAGTGAAGTCAGACCGGGACAAGGGTGAACTCACTGTCGTCGCGCTGTGGCCTGAACCTGGCGTGAAATGGACAGGTGCACGACAGGCGAAACTGGATTCGGAACTGGGGCGGCTGGCGCGGTTTGTCGGGGCAACGGGCGTGGTCTGGCTGACGGACTGATGTATTCAGGCGTTGAGGGCAGCTGCCATGTCGGCCAGCTTCGACGCGCCTTGCCCATCCGCATAATACACATAGATTTCGCGGATTTCGGGTTTCAGCATTTCGGTCGTCTGGTGCCGCAGGCCCGTTAGTGCTTCCGGGCCGGGGGGCGCGTCGAGAAATATCGCCACGA
>NZ_JBDNGN010000096.1:0-5760 GCF_041689225.1 Hyphomonas sp.
CAGAAGTCCTCATGCATCGTACTGGAGACGCCCACGACAGCCCTTTTCCGGTGGTCCAATCCATGATGGCAACCAGATAGAGGTAGCCACGCTTACCCGGGATAAACGTGATCTTACCACAACAGTCCTGGTTCGGAAGCGTGATCTCCATGCCTTTCGTTAGGTAAAGGAAGATCAGATGGGCCGGGAGTGGCTGGCTTGTCTTCGCCCTTCGGCAGACCGCTTCGGGACCTGTCAGTCGCATCAGGCGGTGGGGGTGGTGGCGATCCACCTTCGCGCCCTACCGCGCCAGCCACTTTGCGATCTGCCGCCTTCCGAAGCACGGGTTTTGCTTGGCTTTGTTACGAATCTGTCAGCTGAAGTATCACTGGTTGCTATTGTTGCGCCCGGCAAATATTACGTAGCTTTATCATCCGACCGCTTACCAGTTTGAAGTCAACTCATGGAAAAGATCATCGTCACCGGCGGCGCCGGGTTTATTGGGTCGGCTCTGGTTCGGCATTTGGTGCTCGACGATGGCGTTGAGGTCATTGTCGTTGACAAGATGACTTATGCCGCAAATCGCGCCAACATTGAACCTGCCGAAAAGACCGGGCGATGCAGGCTCGTAGTTGCCGATATTTGTGACCAGGCGCGGATGACCGACCTGATCAAAAAGGAGGCGCCCGACCAGATCCTGCACTTGGCAGCTGAGAGCCATGTCGACCGTTCCATTTCCGGGCCCCACGATTTCATCGAGACAAATGTCATCGGGACCTACAGCATGCTTGAGGCGGCTCGGACCTACTGGTCGTCCTTGCAGGGCGACGCGAAAGAAAGATTCCGCTTTCTGCATGTCTCAACAGATGAAGTGTACGGCTCGCTTGGCGCCGAGGGGCTGTTTCATGAGACAACGCCCTACGACCCTTCTTCGCCCTATTCAGCGTCAAAGGCTGCGTCCGACCATCTGGCCCATGCCTGGCATCGCACCTATGGCCTGCCGGTCGTGGTGTCGAATTGTTCAAACAACTACGGACCTTACCATTTTCCGGAAAAATTGATTCCGCTCGTTATCCTCAACGCGCTCGAGGGCAAACCCCTCCCGGTTTATGGTGCCGGATCGAATGTGCGGGATTGGTTGTATGTCGATGACCATGCGCGGGCATTATCCTTGATCGCTTCGCAGGGGCGCCTTGGTGAAACATATAATGTCGGCGGCCGTAACGAGCGGACGAACCTTCAGGTCGTCGAGGCCATATGTGACGCACTCGACGTCCTGCGGCCAACCAGCAGGTCGCGGCGCGAGTTGATCACATTTGTCAAGGATCGCCCGGGCCACGACCAGCGATATGCCATCGATGCGACAAAGCTTGAGACTGAGCTTGGTTGGCGCGCACGGGAGACTTTCGAGACGGGGCTGCGCAAAACTGTCCAATGGTACCTTGATCATCCCGACTGGTGGCAGCCCTTGCGCAAATCGGTTTATTCCGGTGAGCGCCTTGGCCTTGAAACAAACGTGAAAGCCTGATCTGACCGACGGTCTGAAACGGGATAAGCTCTTCATGTCCGATAATTTGAAAATCCTCGTCGCCGGACGAGCGGGGCAGGTTGCGCAAGCGCTGGTGAATCTTCCCGTTCCCCCCGGCGTGGGAATTGTCTCGCTGGGGCGTCCGCAGCTTGACATCTGCGATGAATTCAAGATCGAGGCGGCGATCAGTTCGATATTACCTGATATCGTCATCAACGCGGCTGCCTATACAGCGGTTGACCAGGCCGAGTCTGATGCCGCGGCTGCGTTTGCCCTGAACCGGGACGGCGCCGCCAATCTGTCGAAGGCCAGCGCCGCAAGGGGCATCCCGATCCTGCACCTGTCGACGGATTACGTCTTTGATGGCACCAAGCCGACACCTTATGTCGAAGATGACCCGGTCGCGCCTCTCGGCGTTTACGGGGCCTCAAAGCTTGCGGGCGAAGCCGCAGTTGCGGCGGCGAATGCGGCCCATGTCATCCTGCGGACTGCATGGGTTTACAGCCCGGTGGGCAAGAATTTCGTCAAGACGATGCTGCGCGTGGCGGACAGCCGGGATGAGCTCGCCATTGTGGATGACCAGATCGGTAATCCAACCAGCGCACATGACATTGCTGCGGGCTTGCTCGGCATTGCCCGGCGCATTGCTGGCTCGCAGGATTGGCAGTCGGGGATCTATCACATGACCAGCGCGGGCGAGGCGAGCTGGGCCGATTTTGCCCAGTTCATCTTCGAAACCAGCGGTGCGCTCGGCGGGCCGGTGGCGCATGTGAAACGCATCACTTCCGCGCAGTACCCGACACCGGTGACGCGGCCGGGTAATTCCCGCCTGGATTGCCGCAGACTGTCTGCACACTTCGGGGTGACTTTACCTGTATGGCAGGGCAGTACGCGCGCCTGTGTGGAAGAATTGATCAAGACAAAAGGATGGAGCGCATGAAGGGGATTATCCTCGCTGGAGGCAAAGGCACGCGCCTGTATCCGATTACGCGGGGCGTTTCGAAACAGTTGTTGCCCGTCTACGACAAGCCGATGATCTTCCACCCGATCACGACGCTGATGTTCGCGGGGATCCGGGATATTCTCATCATTTCCATGCCGGATGCGCTGCCATTGTATAATCACCTTCTGGGTGACGGCAGTGCTTGGGGCATGAATTTCGAATATGCCGAACAACCCGAAGCAAGGGGCCTGGCTGAGGCCTTCCTGATCGGGGCTGATTTTGTTGGCGGCGGGAAAAGCGCGCTCGCACTTGGCGACAACATGTTCTACGGCGCCGGCCTCAGCGGTGAGTTGCTCAAGGCCGGTTCAATGGGCACTGGCGCCGAAGTGTTTGCCTGTCAGGTGAACGATCCGTCTCAATTCGGCATCGTCGAGATGGACGATGAGGGCAAGGCCCTGTCGATTGAAGAAAAGCCATTGAAAGCGAAGAGCAACTGGGCGGTCACGGGCCTCTATTTCTACGATGAAGACGTTGTTGATATTGCGCGTAACGTGCAGCTCTCCGCTCGCGGAGAACTGGAGATCACGTCGGTGAATGACGCCTATCTCAAGCGGGGTGACCTTCGCGTGCACAGGCTCGCGCGGGGCACAGCCTGGCTTGATGCCGGTACGTTTGACGGCCTGATCCAGGCGTCGCAATTTGTTCAGACGGTAGAGAAGCGCCAGGGCATGAAGATTGCTTGCCCGGAAGAGGTCGCCTGGCGGAAGGGCTTCATCGATGACGCCCAGCTGGAAAAGCTGTCATCGGAATACAGGAATGAATATGGCGCCTACCTCAAAGGGTTGCTGACGCACTGGAGCCGGTAACCGGCGCCGGGGCAGGCAGCGAGGTTTCGCGCACGTGAACCTTGCGTTGGCTCATGCGGAACGGGTTCCACGCCATAGCGCGGACAAGCTGCCACGACGAGACTCTGCGCCGGCGGGCTTCCTGCCCGTTTCGGCGCATCCTGGCCGCGCCCAGCAGGCCGTCGCGCATGCCTCGCCAGGTCTGGCGAACACGGCCCGTCATGACCCCGCGGGCGAGCAGGTAGACAGATAGGGCGACATGGCCGGGGATCGTGATCCAGAAGATCGGCGCGGGCATGTTCTTGACGTAGGTCCAGATACGGTTGCGGGTGCCATGATAAATGGAAAAGTCGCTCGCGCGCCCGGTCAGCCCGCCGCCGACATGGTGGATGATTGCCTTGGGCAGGAACATGCAGTTTTCGCCCGCCAAACGCAGGCGAAAACCCAGATCAACATCCTCGCAAAAACAGAAGAATTTCTCATCAAAGCCGCCATGCTCGAGAAAAATCCGGCGGTCGAAAACAGCGCTGGCACCGCACGGACTGAAGCATTCCCCTTCACTTGGCAATTCGCTCGCAGCCCGTCCAAATCCGCCGCGCCACGGAATGCCGAAAATCAGATAGGCATCCCCGGCGCCATCGAGCGCCATGGGATCGGCGGCGTCAAACTGCGCAGACGCGAACATCCGGACATCCGGGTGCCGGGCCTGCCCGGACACGATCTCCTCAAGCCATCTGGCGTCGGCAATGGCATCCGGATTCAAGCATGCAATCCAGTCGCCGGTGGCCGCCCTGGCAGCCAGGTTGTTGCCGCCGGCAAAACCGTGGTTTTTGCTTTCCGCCATGAGCGTGAAGGCAGGCAATCCGTCTGTGCGCAATCGATCCACCGACCCGTCGGTGGATCCGTTGTCGACCAGTAGCACTTCGAAGTCCCTGACGGTCTGGCGCGCCAGTGAATCAAGCGCATGCTGGACGTGTCTACCGCCATTGAAGTTGACAATGATGATTGAAAACCTCGGGCATTTCGGCGCGCCTTTGCCGTACATGTTCCGGGGTGTATCCGGGAGAGTCGTCATACTGGTACCGTCACTTTGGTTCACGCCAGCCCCACTCTCTTACTGGCACTTTCCTGCGCGAGCGTCGAGGCGCCCAATGCGACACGACCACGTCGCAGATTACACCTTGCCGACAGGGCTGAGGCGCGGTGAATCCTGAAAATAGTTACGTCTGGAACCTTTTTCGGAATTTTGCTAAGCTGGACCATGATCACGAAAGCCCTCAAGAACCGCTACGCCG
Source organism: Hyphomonas sp. (assembly GCF_041689225.1). GTDB lineage: Bacteria > Pseudomonadota > Alphaproteobacteria > Caulobacterales > Hyphomonadaceae > Hyphomonas. The sequence goes on from NZ_JBDNGN010000096.1 coordinate 4,591, forward strand.
ACGCGCCCCGCGCCGCCGACTTCACGATCGATCAGGCTTGGGAAACTTACTCTACAGCAGAACACGACAGGTGGGACAGATTATTCCGTCGCCAGCGTGAAGTCACGAAGGGCCGGGCCTGCCAGACGGTGCTGGACGCAATGGCGGCGCTGGAACTGTCGGCCTCGGGCATCCCGGACATGGAGAAGCTGTCCGATCGGCTTGAGGCGGTGACAGGCTGGCGTATCGTGCCGGTGGCCGCACTCGTGCCCGACGAGATATTCTTCGACCACCTCGCCAATCGGCGCTTTCCGGCGGGCGCCTTCATCCGACCGGAAGCCGAGTTCGACTACCTGCAGGAACCGGACATATTCCACGATATTTTCGGGCATGTACCGATGCTGGCCAGTCCGGTCTTTGCGGATTTCATGGAGGCCTATGGCAAGGGGGGGCGGCGTGCGATGAAACTCGGCCAGCTGCACAGCCTGGCCCGTCTCTACTGGTATACGGTGGAATTTGGCCTGATCCGCGAGGCGGGGGGCTTGCGCATCTATGGCGCCGGCATCCTGTCGAGCCCGAATGAAACCGTTTTCGCACTGGAAGATGACAGCCCGAACCGGATCGGCTTCGATCTCGCACGCATCATGAGCACCAAATATATCATTGATGATTTTCAGCAGAGCTATTTCGTCATCGACAGTTTCGAAGCCCTGCTCGATACCTGTTACCAGGACTTTGCAAACGTCTATGCCGAAATGAAGGAAAGGCCGGACTTTGAGGCGCACGAGGTCGTGCCGGGCGATGAGGTGATAACCCGCGGCACGCTGGCCTACTTCAAGGCCCGGCAGGCGGGGCGCTGACGCCTCTTGACCGTTCAGGAAAAAGCCCGCACCCCGATGTGATGCATTATGTCCCTCGCATCCTCGTGACCGGCGGTGCCGGCTTTATCGGTTCGTTCCTGTGTGAACGGCTTCTCGAAACGGGGGCGGAAGTCCTGTGTGTCGACAATTTCTTCACGGGGCGTCGTACGAATGTCGCCCACCTGCTCGACAATCCGAAGTTCGAGGTGATGCGTCATGACGTGACATTTCCACTCTTCGTGGAAGTCGACCAGATCTACAATCTCGCGTGTCCGGCCAGCCCGATTCACTACCAGTTCGATCCGGTCCAGACCACCAAGACCAGCGTCCA
>NZ_JBDNGN010000097.1:0-9219 GCF_041689225.1 Hyphomonas sp.
TAGATGTTGCACGAAACCCAGCGCACTTCTGCGCCAAGGGCTTCCAGTGTCTGGATCAGGACGGCCGTCTGGATCGTCATGTGCAGCGAGCCGCAGATGCGCGCGCCCTTGAGGGGCTGCGTTGGTCCGAACTCTTCGCGGGCAGCCATCAGACCCGGCATCTCAGTCTCGGCAATGGCGATTTCCTTGTTGCCGTATTCTGCCAGTTTGATGTCGGCGACGTGGTAATCGTGAGCCATATCAATGTTCCTTTATGTGTTTATGTGCGCGTTAGCATGACGCGCAGTCAAAGGCAACGCGGCAACCGCCTGCGCGCCCGGTAAATTACGTTTGCAATCGGGTGATTCAGCCGTTGAAGCCGAGCACGGTTTCGATCACCCGGTCCTGGTCGGCCTCGCTGAGGTAGGGGTGCATCGGCAGCGCCAGCACATGCTGGCTGGCGGCCTCGGTCACCTTCAGGTGGCCTTCGGGCGGCGCGAAGCGAAGCGCGAAATCCTGCTGGTGGATGGGGACCGGATAATAGACCATGCTCGGGATGCCATTGGCGGTCAGGTGCGCTTGCAGGCCATCTCGGTTTTCGTGCTCGATTACATACTGGGCCCACACGGACCGCCCCCCGTCGATCACCCCTGGCACCCCCTTGATCCGCCCCTTGAGGCCTGCCTTGTACCGGTCGGCCACAACCTGGCGGCAGTCGATCTCGTTAGCGAAAATCTTCAGCTTTTCCAGCAGGATAGCGGCCTGAATCGTGTCCAGGCGCGAATTCATGCCGACCCGAAGGCTGAGATATTTCGGGTCATGATGAAAGTTGCGTGTGGCCGCATCGGTCGGCGTGACCTTGCCATAAACCCGAAGGGATTCAATGCGCTCGGCGAGCGCGGCATCATTTGTGATGATCGCTCCGCCGTCGCCATAACATCCAAGTGGCTTGGCCGGGAAGAAGCTGGTGGTTGCAATATCGGCCCAGTCGGAGGGGTGTTTGCCGTTAAGGGTGCAACCAAAGCCCTGCGCCGTATCCGCAATCAGCTTCAGGCCGAACTCATCGCATATCGCCTTGATTTCCGGATAGTTTGCAGGCTGCCCGAACAAGTCAACGGCGATCACGACTTTCGGCTTCAGCTTGCGTTGCTTGATCGTCCGTTCGATTTCAGCGCGCAGGGATGACGGATCCATGTTGTAGGTCGCCGCATCAATATCCACAAAGACAGGCGCGGCGCCGAGCCACGGCACGACCTGAGCCGTCGCGACAAACGTGAAGCTTGGGCAGAACACGGCGTCACCGGGCTTCAGTTCCCAGGCCATCAATGCCAGAGCGAGTGCATCGGTGCCGTTGCCGCAGCTGACCGCGTGGGATGCGTTGCACCAGCTGGCGAGCTGGGTTTCCAGTTCCCCAACTTCAGGGCCCAGAACAAAGCGGCCAGATTCGACAACGCCGCTTATAGCTGTGTCGATTTCAACCTTGATCCGCCGGCGTTGAGCCTGAAGGTCGATGAAGGGAAGGGACATGGAACAGCTCCGCAAATTGCGCATGGGTTGGCCAGCACATATGAACCCGCCAGCCTGCCAGCAAGTAACACCTGATTACACTCTATGTCGCTTTATGAGCGGGCAAGAGCAAGCTGCTAGAGGCAAATACCAAGGGCTTCTGAGTAAGCGCGTGATCGCAGAGAGGACTTTATGTCCGCGCGGGATCTGGACGCGAGCGCATTGCGTCCGTCGAGTGATTCACTCAGTTCGCGCAAGGCCCTCGCGCCGGCGTCGATATCGACTTCAGCCCACATGGCTCCCGGTATGGAATCGTAGGTGCCGGTTGGATCGCTGACCGGTTGCAAGACGAAAGGAAGAAGTTTTGAATTGTCCTGGGTCATGAATTCAAGATTGCCGGACCAGCCCGTGGCGATTGTCGCGCGGCCTGCGGCCATGGCTTCTGCGAGATGCATGCCGAAACCTTCTGATCGATGCGACGACACGACGACGTCGCTGTTCCACAACAGGTGGGTTTGTTCTTCCTCAGAAAAACTGCGGTCGATGACTTCGATCCTGGGATCACTTTTGGAAAACGCCATCACCGTCGCTTCGTAATGCTTGTAAAGAGACAGGTTGCGACATTTGACCGTCAGATGAACAGCTTCCTTTCCCGGAAAGGCGTTTGAGAACATTTGCATCGTCGCGAGCAGGTTCTTGCGGTGAAGGGACGAGCGCCCATCGGCAGTTGCCAGCACACGAAGCGTCGGGTCGCCCCGGTTCGCTGGCGTGGGCCAGGCCTTGGCGTGCGTCTGAAGGGGAACAAAATGGGGAACATGCTTCACAGGCAAGGAAAACGCATCCTGGAAAGCGTGCTGGACAAATCGGCTGGGGGCCCAGATTTCCGACAGGAAGCAGGTTTGACGGGCCCAATCTGGAGGGACAATTGACAATTCCCAGGCCCATGCGCCGATGACCCGCCATTTGTGCCAGCGACGCAGGCCCAGTCCAATCAGGGCGCGTTCGGTTTCAGGCGCATTTGCATAGAGAATGACTGTGCCATGGCCGCCCAGAGGCATATCCTCCAAGGGCACTTCGCTGGCGACATCGATCTGGTTGAACAGTCCGCTGAGATCGACGGCAATCGGGCTGAAGCCTTCCTCACGTAGCGCTCGATAGCAACTTAGCGCTGCGCGGCCAATTCCATTGGCCGTGCGGAACATCCCGGCCACGACGATCTTGCCGCTCGGCCTGTCGAGCTTTTCACGTACCGGTGAACGCGGCAGGATAAGGCGGCGAACGGCCGATGTCCCACTTCTGACAGATGACCTCATAGGCAAAGCTGTTACGACACTTTCCGATATTTGCACACAGCGCCCGTCATTCTGTATGCCTGCCGGTTGAGTACCGCGCAAGTTGCGCCTGAGTGTACCGGCGCTTTGATTTCAGCCAATCAATGGAGGGTATGTTAGGACAGCTGGCCTGTCTGGGCCCGATGTGCAATCGACCCTCACAAATGAAGTCTGAAAGGAATTGCTCTATGTCTTTGATTGTCGAGCCCCTCGCCATTCCCGATGTGAAGCTTGTCACCCCGTCGCGGTTCGGGGACGATCGCGGGTTCTTCTCTGAAACCTACAATGCCGAGACGTTCAGCGCCGCCGGGATTGAGGCCGATTTCGTACAGGACAATCACTCGCTATCCACTCAAACGGGCACGCTGAGAGGATTGCACTTTCAGGCACCGCCTTTCGCGCAATCCAAGCTCGTGCGGGTGCTGCGCGGCGCAATTCTGGATGTCGCAGTCGATATACGCCGCAATTCACCGACTTATGGCAAATGGGTGAGCGCAGAGCTGTCGGCGACCAATGGCGTGCAGATCTTTGTGCCGCGCGGGTTCCTGCATGGCTTTGTGACACGCGAACCTGACACCGAGATCGCCTACAAGGTCGATAATTATTACTCTAGGGAATGTGACGGCGCGGTGCAGTGGAATGATCCGGCGCTGGCGATCGACTGGGGGCTTCCGGCGGACGGGGCCATACTTTCAGACAAAGACGCTCAGGCGCAGTCCTTTGCCGCATTCAAGACGCCGTTCTGAGGGGCGTTCTAGCTGTTATGGCTAGGGGAGTCACCGAATGCTCGCGACGCTGGCTCTCCTCACAACCCAGAGAAGCCCAAGACCGAAGAATAGCACATCATTGTGGTGGACTTAGGGGTCATAGCCGACCTCTCGCTGGATCGAAAGGCGGCCTTGCCAATCACGATCTCAGGTCGTGTGGCACCAAAACAAAGTGCTCGCGTGTTGTGATGCTTCTTGGAGAATCGCGATCGATGCGCCGGTCAATCCCTGGAACACCTATGCCGAAGCGTACAGCCAGACCCGCGTCAAACGATTCGAACCCAGCCAGAAAGCATTCGTCAGAGTCCGTTCGCCGCCACCGAAAGCATGACCAGAATATGGCGGGCAAGACAGCCTTGCCATGCGCCTAATTCTAGAAAACGGATCCTTCACCGCCAATCAGGTCGTTTGCTCGCAGGGGCAAGGGTTCGCTGTTGGAAAATGCGACGATCCAGTTGCCATCGGGATCCTTAGACGTTGATGTCAGGCGGATCATGGCAGGTAGTGGTCCGTTCCTGAAATGAGTTTCGACATCCAGTGTTTCAAACGCAGTCAGCGGGGGTGGAGGCCAGCTAGCTCGCCACAGTCCATCATATCCATAATATGAAAAGGCCGCATCCCGGGGCAACTGGATTAATGTCCAGCTACCTTCGAGAGTTGTAAGTGTCAGGTCGACATGTTCCGTATCGGCTTCCGTGAGCTGCAAGGAATAGTTTTGAATATCCCCTAAATCGCTGAACACTCTTCCTGTCGTTATTCCAGAGATTTTCAGCTCGTTTCCTGTGAAAACATCGCCGGCCTGTTCCGGCCAGGCGGGAAGCGTTTGCGCAAGTGTTGTTTCCAGGAGTCGGTGATCGGCAACAAGTTCCATTGCAGCAGCCGTGGCGTCTTGCACGCGCTCAACTTGCTGTGCCTGTAGGCCAAGCGATCTGAATATTATCGTGCTAAGTACGCCGACAATTGCCAACGCAACAAGGACCTCGATGAGAGAGTAGCCATGATCATTCGGATTGCGCGGCATTCAGGATATCTTGCCTTTGGTGTTCGGCGAGTTTAGCACGGACTTGGCGCTATGGACAAAATCCAAGGCTTGGCGATGTGGACCGTAGAGGTCCATCGCCCGCCTATACGCTGAGCTGCCCATGTGTTCTCGTGCAGAAGCGTCTGATACCAGATGCGTCAGGTGATTGCACCAGTCGCTGAGGTTTCTGGCTGTGTAGCCATCCTCACCTGATCTTATTGCCAGGCTGAATGGGGCGGTGGCCGATACGATGCTGGGAACCTTGACCAAGGCAGCTTCGAAGAATTTCAATTCGCTCTTTGACTGGCAGAATCGGTTCTCGAGCTCCAGCGGCGCAATATTGATGTCAAATTGGGAAAGGGCGCGTGGCAAGTCGCGAAACGCAACCAAGGGCCTAAGATCTATGCGTGCGCCCACAGGCGCAAGTTCAGCAAGGGCCAAAGACGACAAGTGCCCGAGGATGCATAATCGGGTGTTCGGGTGCGCCTGCATCACCGCAAGCAAGGCGGGGGCAATAGTGGCAAAGTCATAGTCATGCGTGGGGGTTCCGCTCGCATAGCCGACGATAACAGTTTCCTGGTCCGTTAGGTCCCGGCATCTCGTCAGCTGCTCGGCATAGCGGATACGATCTTCGCTTAGTCCGTTGGGGAGACAAGCGACGTTACGATTGAACCGTTTGGCTTCGGCACAAAGGGTCTTAGTAGGTGTCCAGACCATGTCGGCTCTTTCGAGGGACTGTCTTAGGCCCTCGCTCTTGAGTTTCCACGACGCCATGTCGGGGCCATGCAGGTCTGCCAAAAACCTCATATATTGCGGTGAAATGATCTCCGGATCAAAGAGCAGGTCATCGATGTCGAAAATCACCGGGACCCCGTGCTTCGCCGCTTGCGTGTATACCGCATCGAGCCAGTCATCCATCGGAGCACGAAACACGATGATCAGGTCTGCCTGCTGCGCAACTGCTTCTGGGCGGTCCTGGTCTGGAAAAACCCGAAACGGTTTCCAATTGGTACCGATCAGCGCTTCGATCCGGTTTTCAATACGGTATATTTCGCCCTTGCTGTTCGGCGAACCGGAAATGAATGCGATACAGGGTCCGACCTCACCAGCCCCAGCCTCAAATCGCCTCGCCGTTTCAGCCGTTCCCGGGCCTTCTAGCAGCGACCGCATCCTTGGATCATGCGGGCCTGTGCGTTCAGAGAAGATCGCTTCGAGTCCATCAAACTGCTCGGACAAAGACTCTATTTTATCGGCGACGAGCATATTCGCGATATTGTCTGCAAACTCGACCAGAGAGTGCGTTGGCTGAGCGCGACCGGACTGTGTTTTTTCTGGAAGGAACGTTGCTGCAGGATGATCCGCGACGGCCATGAGCTGGTCGTCGGCCAGAGACTTCAGGGTTTGAAAGGGAAGAAAGGATCGCTGCATCGATCGGCTGTGACGCTCAAGGTCCAGCATGTACCGGATCCAAAGGAGACAGGCGGCAACCGGATTTGCGACCGCCGCAGGTTTGAAGCGTTCATCTCGAACACGGCGAAACAATGAGCGCGCCACGTCCGCCTGTGGCCGGCAAGTCGCAATCAACCGGCTTGTCATGCCCAAACGCTCAGCTGCGTTCAGCCAGACAGGCAACAGCCGGCAGAAGCGCGGATCCTTCAGCGCTATGCGATGGCCGGAGGCGGAAGCGAGTAATTTCTTGAGCAGGTCTGCTGCAGGATCGCTAAACGCATCGACAAGTCTTTGCATCTGCGCTTGCGCGATCGGTTCACACGACCTCCAGTCCAGTTCGAGAGACCGCAGCATGGAATTGTTCAGCTGAACAATGCTGCGGGTCTCCCAGTAGCCTTCCGGATTGTCGTCATTGGCTGCAAGGAGCTCCCCCGGAAAATGGTAGCCGAGCTCATCAAGGCGCTTTCCGAGCAGGGAGGTTCCGCTCCTGTGCATGCCAGCGCAAAAAAGGACTTCGCGAGTAGAATCGGTCATCAGCTTGCGCACTCAAGTGCGATGAAACAGAGGTTCGTCACTGCGTTACTTCGGCGAGGTGCTCAAAGGATTTGTGACGTAGCCCTTTGTGGTGGTTGGCCGCTCGATCACATGGCCTGACAGCTTGTGCAGGTCTTCATCCTTAGGCAGTATTGCTTCCGATCGCGCCGCGACCATCCAGGATGCGGCCGGGTGAAACCACGGAATAGCTTTGGCGACCAGGCCAACTGCCTGAAGTCGCCCCAGCATATCCGAAGGCTGGTAGTCGACGCAGGCCGGATAGTGCCAGCCGTCCATCGCAGGCGGTGGATCATCATTGGCAATATAGGAGAAGAGGAACAGGCCGTCTTCCTTGAGCGAGCTTGCGGCCCCCTCAAGCATTTGGGAGAGGAGGTCCGGCCCTGTGTGAGTGGCCACAGACTGAGCGACAATATAGTCGAAGCGCTCGCCGAGATCGCTGAACCTGAAATCACTACGACTGGAAAAGCGTGGTCTTTTCAGCCTCACGGCATCCTGACCCAATTCCCGGGCGATGCCTTCCTCGATCAGCCATTCATTCGGATCAATGCCGAAATATCGGTCTTCGCGCAGGAATGGAATGAGCAGCCGGCCGAGTCTCAAGGAACCGCAACCGACGTCCAGGACCTTGTCTTCATCTCGCAAACCCAGCGTGTGAAGGAGCGCGAATTGGGTCGAACTCATGAAGTCAAATCGGCGTGGCGGCCCCACATAGGCCCGGTAATGGTCTGCTCCGGCGCGCAGATTGAGCGCGTCCTCAGCACCCAGGTCACGGGTCCCATCGGCGCTGCTTTTACGCGCCGCGTTGAACGTGAACGCCGCAACATGCTGACCGCGGGGATGATTGACGTCCTCGATGCGCTTGACGGCAATGCCGAGGCCATCGGCAGCGCGTACAAGGTCGGAAAAGCGATACTGGAACGGATTAGCATCGAGCCGGCTGTGTATGCCCCATCCGCGGTCAACGACGTCTGCAAGATCATCGTGTTCCTGCGTTTCAAAATAGCTTGCGAGCAGGCGGCCGCCCGGTGCCATCACCTTTGATAGTTCCGAAAGACAAAGCCTGATCTGATTCCAGCTAATATGCGTGAACACTGACAGCGCAAGCGCCATATCGAATCCAGGCGCGAAGGACGACACATCAAATCGGTCAGTTGTAACGAGCCGGGCGCGATCAAGCTTGTGCGTCAGCCCGGCACCCGTCAGTTCGACATTATAACCTTTGTCCAGCAGAGCGGTATGGGCATCAATCCCGCAATAGTTTCCGCTAGCGAGATAGTCCACGAACCGTACGCCGCCTCTCAGGCTACCGCAGCCAACGTCCAGGAATCTGTGCGCTGGCTCCAAGCCTTGCGCTTTACAAAATTCGATTTGCCAGCTGCCGATCTCATCCCACATCCCGCCAACAACATCGCGGTGCTTTCCGTCCGCAACACGATTATTCAGCCGGTCCGCGTCCTCATAGATATTCGTCATGTCTGATCCCTGCTCAGATGCCGACAATAGCTAGTCGCAGGTTGGCCTCAGGTCAAAAAAAAAGGGGCTCCGAAGAGCCCCTTTTCACAGTAACTGATCAAGAAACGATTAGTTTTGATCTTGGCTGACCGTACCGCCCATCACTTGCTGGATCGCGCCGTTGCGGACAACGAACTGACGACCAGTCAGCGAGGTCGAATTAGCTTCAACCGTGAACTCTACATCACCACGGCCATAGTTGCCGAGCGCAGCTTCAACCGAAGACGAGTTCAAAACCAGCTCACCCTTGGCAGGGATGGTCGCCGCAACCTGCACGATACCTGGGTTGATGTAACCAGCGGTGGTGCTGTTCTTTGCTTCAACGAAAACTGCTCCGGCAGCAGTCGCGTCCAGGTTACCGATACGGTAGACGCTTGTTGTCCCCGAAGCAGCACCCAACGTGCCTGTTTGCGTCCAAGGGAACGTCACCTGCGTCCCATCGCGCGTAATAGACTGGAGCGCGGAGGTCAGGCTGGTGCTTGATTTGATGTCCGAGCCCGAAGCAGGAACAGCAGTCACCGCAGCGGAATATGCGGAACGTGCGACCGCAGAGGTACCATCGGCGACGAAGCTGATTACGGCGCCACCAGCATTGCCACCAAGTGTGGTCGAAGCCACAATGTCTGCAGTTGCCGTATCAGCAACCGAATTTACACCAAGGCCAAAAGCATTAGCTTCGAAGACGAAACTACCACCAGCAGGAAGCACGTTCGGGTCGAACGCATCCATCACGCCAGAAACAACCAAATTCACAGCACCCAAGTCAGCGAGGAGAACGTTAGTACCAGCCAAGTCGGTGTTCACCGTGTCAGTCACAGACCCCGAGTAGGTGACGGTGTTTGCGGTCACGTCAACCGTGCCAAGGATAGAGTCAGTGGCGACGGCCTTGAAAAGGCTAGCCAGCGTGGCGTTTGTTGCACCCGTATCCGGCGTGATTGCTATTTTGAACGATGGTGCAGTGTCCACAATGACGGTAGAAACCCTGTTAGTGGCAGACGAATTATCGACCGGTGCGCCGGCGTCGGTCTGAATTCCCAAAGAAACTGTCACATCGGTACCCGCAAGATCCAGCGGGAGGTCAATCGTGCAAGTACCCGAA